>NZ_JAZHCY020000004.1:0-142313 GCF_036924415.2 Candidatus Phytoplasma prunorum | reverse complement strand
AATTGAATTTGAAAAAAAATTAAAAAATTTAGAAAATGATAAATTAAAAATTTATACTTCAGAATTTTGTTCTTCAATTAGCATTAATTGTGGACCTAATTCTTTCGCAATATCTCTATTTATAGACAATTTTCCTATAGAAAAATAATATATATTTAAAAAATATTTAATTTTAAAATATAAAAATAAGAGGTTTATTAAATGACATATAAAAAATCAGAACAATATATTATAAGACGAAAAAAAATTGATCATTTAAAAAAATTAAAAATAAATCCTTTCGGAAATAAATTTAATCGCACTCATTGTATAAAAAACATTATTGAAGAATTTCAAAATTATGATAAGTCAGATTTAATAAACAAAAATGAACAAGTTACTATAGCTGGGAGAATAATTTTAAAAAGAGAACAAGGTAAAGCTGGATTTTTACATTTACAAGATTATCATTATAAAATTCAAGTTTATATAAAATTAGATTTAATAGGCGATAAAGCTTTCGAAATATATCAAAATTCTGATTTAGGAGATATTATTGGTATTCATGGTATCTTATTTAAAACTAAAACTAATGAATTAACTATTAAAGCAAATGACTTTATACATTTAACAAAAGCTTTGTTACCTTTGCCTGATAAATATAAAGGATTACAAAATAAAGAAATTATCAGAAAACGTCGTTATATTGATTTAATAATTAATTCAAAAACACGTGAAATTTTTTTTATTCGCAGTCAAATTATTAAAAACATAAGAAATTTTTTTGATAATAAAAATTTTTTAGAAGTGGAAACCCCTGCTTTACAATCAGTTTTAGGAGGAGCAACAGCAAAACCTTTTGTAACATACCATAATGCTTTAGAAAGTAAATTTTACTTAAGAATAGCGACAGAATTATCATTAAAAAAATTAATTGTAGGTGGTCTAGAGGCGGTTTATGAGATTGGAAAAGTTTTTAGAAATGAAGGTATTGATGCAAGTCATAATCCTGAGTTTACAAGTTTAGAAGTTTATTTAGCTTTCGCAGATATGATAGATATGATGAATTTAACTGAACAATGTTTAAAAGATATTTGTAAGAAAACTTTAAAAACTTTGGAATTTAAATATCAAAATAATATTGTTAATTTTAATAAATTTAAAAAAATACATATTTTAGATGCTATTAAACAAAAAACTGGAATTAATTTTTGGAACTATATGAACTTAGAAACCGCTAAAAATTTAAGTATAAAACATCAAATAACTATATTACCTCATTTTAGTATAGGACATATTATAGAAGCTTTTTTTGAAAAATATGTTGAAAAAGAATTAATTCAACCTACATTTATTTATGGTCATCCAATAGAAATTAGTCCTTTAGCAAAGACCAATCAACAAGACAAAAGATTAACAGATCGTTTTGAATTATTTATAGTAGGAAAAGAATTTGCAAATGCATTTAGTGAATTAAATGACCCAATAGAACAAGAAAAACGTTTTTTAAATCAATTAGAACAAAAAAAATTAGGAAATAAAGAAGCAAACGAAATGGATATAGATTTTATTGAAGCATTAGAATATGGCATGCCACCTACTGGAGGTATGGGTATGGGAATAGATAGATTGGTAATGCTTTTAACCAATGTAAATAATATAAATGATGTGATTTTATTTCCACACTTTAAAAATCAAAAAAAAGATATATAATTTATATTAACATTATTTAAGGAGGTATTTATTCATAAATGAGAGGCTATTTTTATTGCCAAAGTTATTATAATTTATTAAAAAGCCTTATTTCAATAGAAGATATTGTCAAAACAGCAATAAAAAATCAATATGATTTTGTATCACTAAGTGATAATGAAAATTTATATGGTATGATAGAATTTTTAGAATTATGTTATAAATATAAAATCAAACCTGTTATAGGTATTAAAATAAAATTAAATTTAAACAAAAAAAATGAATTTGCAAAAAATAATAAAAAAATAGGGATTTTAGTTTACGCTAAAAATGATATAGGAATTAATAATCTAATTAAATTATCTAACATAATTAAAGCAGAAAATAAAGAAATATATTTACAAGATTTACAAGAATTACAAGAAGGACTTTTTATAATTATCTCAATTTTAGATAAATTTTTTTTTGAAAAAATTAATAATTATTTTTTATCTCCAACAAATCAAAATAAAGAAACAATTGAAATAATGTTAATAAATTTTAAAGAAAAAATAAAAAATTTTTATATTGGTATTTCTTTACAATCTAATATTAATATCGACATGATAAAATATGGAATAAATGACTTATCAATTATATCGCCAGATTTAGAACAAATTGAAGATAATATAATATACTTTGCAGATAAATTAAAAATAAAAATTTTGCCTACTCATAAAACAAATTACTTAGAACAAAAAGATAATATTGTATATCAACAATTAATTAAATTAAATCCTAATAATACCAGTGAAAAAAATAATCAAAGATTAAATTTGAATTTTTTAACAAAAGAAGAATTTATTTTAAAATATGATAAATATCCAAAATTAATATCAAATTTAAAAGAATTAGTTAGTAAAATTAATTATTCTAATAATATATTTTATAATAAATTTAATTTACCAAAAATCAATAAAGATGTTTTTTTAAATTCTTCAAAAATTTTAAAACAAAAAACCTGGGAAAATTTAAAAAAAAAAATAAACCCAAAAGAAAATAAAATTTATCCCAAATATGAAAAAAGATTAAATAATGAATTAAAAATTATTTCTCAAATGAAATACGAAGATTATTTTTTAATTGTGGCAGATATTGTATCTTATGCTAAAAAAAATAATATTTTAGTTGGTCCTGGACGTGGTTCTTCAGTTAGTTCTTTAGTCTGTTTTTGTTTAGATATTACAGAAATAGATCCTTTAAAATATGACTTAATTTTTGAAAGATTTTTAAATCCTCAACGAACTAAAATGCCTGATATTGACTTAGATTTTCCTGATAACGAAAGAGAAAATGTTATAAATTATGTAAAAAAAAAATATAAAAGTAATAATATTGCAAATCTAATTACATTTTTACATTTTCCTATAAATTTTTTAATAGATAAAATAGCAAAAAATTTATATAATTATACAAACACAGAAACCCTAAAAAAAAAAATTTTAAAAAAAAAATTGGATAAAACAGATTACAGAGGAAAAGAAATAGAACGTATAGTTAATATAATAGCAAAAATACCAAGAACTACTGGTACTCATATTTCTGGAATTATTTTAAATAAAGAAAATTTATTAAAAACACTTCCTCTTCAATTAAATCCTAACAGTACACAAAAAATTTATCAAACACAATTCGAAGACAAAAATTTACAAAAAATTGGTTTATTCAAAATAGATTTTTTAGGAATAAAAGTTTTAACTTTAATGCAAGAAATTTTAAAAAAAATTAAAAATTTAGAAATAAAAAATATTCCATTAGATGATATAAAAACATATAATTTATTAAAAGAACAAAAAACTATAAGTATTTTTCAATTAGAATCAACAACAGCTAAAAATGTTTTAAAAAAAATTCAACCATGTAAATTCTCAGATTTAATAGATGTTTTAGGTTTTAACAGACCTGGAACAATAAATTTTATTAACGAATATGTCAGAAATAAAAAAAAAAATATTAAAAAAATTTTTTTACATCCTTTAATTCATAAAATTTTAAAACCTACTTATGGAGTTATTATTTATCAAGAGCAAATAATCAAAATAATTATTAAATTCGCAAACTATAGTTTAATAGATGCAGATAATTTCAGAAGTGCTATAAGTAAAAAAGATCAATATTTCTTAATTAAGGAAAAAGATAATTTTATAAAAAAAAGCATTGAAAATGGAAATTCAATAGAAGATACAAATAAAATTTATGATCATATTTATAATTTTGCTAATTATGGTTTTAATAAAAGTCATAGTGTTGCTTATGCCTTAATAACTTATCGTATATCTTATTTAAAAACTAATTATAAAAAAGAATTTAATTTAGTATTATTAAATCAATTTGCAAAAAATAATGATTGGTTAACAACTAATAATTTAATAAAAGAAATAAAAACAGAATTTGAATTTATAAAACCTAATATTTTAAACAGTTCAAATCAATATAATATTTTATCAATCAATAAACTAATTATTCCTTTAATTTCAATTAAAGGAGTTGATAATAATTTTTATCAAAACTTAATAAAAGAAAGAAAACAAAAAGTTTTTGAAAATTATGAAAATTTCAAACAAAGATTAAAAATAAGTTTAAATTTAAATAAAAACGAAAATGTATTAGATAATTTAATTTTTTCAGGAGCTTTAGATATTTTTGGTTTAAATCGTAGAACTTTATATGAATATAAAAATATAAATAGTGAACGACCTAAAGAATATAAAGAATTTTCAAAAATAAAATTAAATACTGAAGAAAAAAAAGCATTTAAATTTGATTTATCTTTAATTAAATAATTAATATTTTTAAAAAAAGGAGTAGTTTAATATTATGAATAATAATTCAATAAATCAATTTAGTCCCATTAAAAAATTTTCACAAAAAAATATACCTTTACATAAAAAAATTGTTTTTCGCTTTTTATGTTCAATATTGATTTTAACTATAATATTAATAGGAATTGTTATATCTATTAAAAATACAACAACAAGATATTCAATTAAAGATTTAAATCCTTTTAATAATAATATAAATCAAAATTTAGAAAAAGAAAATCCATTTGAAGAAACTAGAATAAAAATAGAATCTATTTTAATATTTATGTTTCTAGGAGCTTTAATTTTGGGTTTAAAAAAGGGGACTTTAGGCATTACTTTAGGATATTTTATTGGTGCTACAATAGGAATGTTAATTGGTATTTTTTTTCCAATATTTATTTATTTTTTAGAATTTTTAATTCGTAATATTTTATTTTTAGAATAAATCATATTTAAAAATATTAAAAATTAAAAAAATTTATTATAAAAAACTCTAAATTTAAAACATTTAGAGTTTTTTATTATTTTTTTAAAATTAAATATTTTTTTTTAAAAATGAACTAATGAATAAATCTAAATCACCATCCATAACCAATTCAATTTGATATGTTTCAACATTAGTTCTATGATCTTTTACTAACTGATAAGGATGAAAAATATAACTTCTAATTTGATTACCCCAACTAATTTCTTTTTGTACACCTTGAATTAATTTTAAATTAATTTCTTGTTTTTTAATCTCTCTTTGAAATAATTTAGTTTTTAAAATTTGTAATGCCTGTTCTTTATTACGCGTCTGACTTCGTTCATTTTGACAATTAACTATAATATTAGTAGGTAAATGTGTTATCCTAACTGCTGAATCAGTAGTATTAATATGTTGTCCACCAGCTCCACTACTTCTAAAAACATCAATTTTTATATCTTCTTCTTTAATTTTAATTTCAATATTTTCATTAATTTCAGGCAAAACATCACAAGAAGTAAAAGAAGTATGTCTTTTAGAATTTGAGTCAAAAGGCGAAATCCTAACCAAACGATGAACTCCTTTTTCAGACTTTAAATAACCATAAGCATTTAAACCTTTAATTAATAAAGAAACACTTTTCAAACCAGCCACATCACCTATTTGATAATCTAAAATTTCAATTTTAAAATTTTTCTTTTGAGCATATTTTCGATACATTCTAAAAAGCATTTCACACCAATCTTGTGATTCAATACCACCTGCACCAGGATGTAAAATTAAAATAGCATTTTTTTTATCATAAGTTTGATTTAATAAAATTTTAATTTCAAAATCTTGAATATTTTTTTTTAAAATTAATAATTCTTGTTCTAAAAATAAAAAATCATCCATATTTTCTTTAGTTATATTTAATAAAGATGATAAATATTGATATTCTTGATTAAATTTTTGAATTTTATAAATTTTATCATTTAAAGACTTAAATTCTTGATTAATTTTTTTAGCTTTTTCAAAATTATCCCAAAAATTAGGCAAATTAATTAAATTATTTAAATCTTTTAGACGTTTTTTTTGTTTATTTAAATTTATTCTAATTTCTAAATCATATAAAATTTTTTTTAAATTATCCAAAATCAAATTAATTTCATATTTTTCCATTATTATTTATTCCACATCTCATTAATTATTTAGAATTTTAATAAATTGAATATCAAAAAATAATTCTAATTAAAAAATATTAATTAAAAAAACTTTATAAATTTAAAACAATTAAATAGGTGATTTTAATAATATTTTAGTAATATCAAAAGAAATTTGTTGTATCATTTGATTAAATAATAATCTACCTTCTTTTTGATAAGAAATTAAAGCATTTTGTTGTCCATAATTTAAAAAACTAGCACCTTTTCTTAAATATTCCATATTAGTAATATGTAAACCCCAATGATAATCAATTATTTTTAAAATTTTTAATCTTGTTCTTTCTATAAAATTTTGTTGATGTTCAGAAATTAAATCTTTTGACGGTAATAATAAAATATTTCTAGCTTTATTTTTAATATAATCAATGATTAATTTTTCAGTATTAAAATTTTTATTATTTTCTAATAATTTTTTTATTTCTGATAAATATAAAATGTTTTTATTAAAAAAATTAAATTCTAAATAATTAATTAAATCTTCTAAATAATTTTGTTTTTTAATATTTATATTATATTTTTTAAAATAAAAAATAATTTGATAACTTAAAGTTTTTTCAACTAAATTAAAAACTAATTTTTTTATTTCATTACAAAATAAAACTTCTTTTCTTTGTTTATAAATAATTTCTCTTTGAATTCTTAAAATATCATCATATTTTAAAATATATTTACGATAATCAAAATTATTAGATTCAATCTTTTTTTGAATATTAACCAAAAATCTAGTTATTAATTTAGAAGAAGTCATTTTATTGTCTGAAGTATTCATTTTTTGAAGCAATTCTATAATATATTGTAATTTAGAACCTCCAAAACGTTGCAATAAATCATCTTCACCAGAAATAAAAAAACGAGAATAACCAGGATCACCTTGACGTCCTGCACGACCTCTTAATTGATTATCAATTCTTCTTGATTCGTGTTTTTCAGTACCTATAACAGCTAATCCACCTAATTCAATTACACCTTCGCCCAAAACAATATCAGTTCCACGACCAGCCATATTAGTAGCAATAGTAACAGCACCTTTTACACCAGCTTTAGAAATAATTTCCGCTTCTCTTATGTGATTTTTGGCATTCAAAACTTCATGAGTAATATTTTGTCTATGTAATTTTTTAGAAATTTGTTCTGATATTTCAACAGTAATAGTACCTATTAAAATAGGTTGCCCTTTTTTATGTCTATTTTTAACATCTTCAATTAAATATTTCCATTTTTCATTTAAATTTGTAAAAATAAAATCTGGGTCATCTATTCTAATCATAGGTTTATTAGTTGGAATTTCTATTACTTCCATATTATAAATATTACGAAATTCATCTTCTTCCGTTTTAGCTGTTCCTGTCATACCAGATATTTTTTTATAAAGACGAAAAAAATTTTGATAAGTAATAGTAGCAGAAATATTAGTCTCAGGTTCAATAGTAACTCTTTCTTTAGCCTCTAAAGCTTGATGTAAACCATTACTAAATTGACGACCTTTTAAAATTCTACCTGTAAATTCATCAATAATCAATACTTTATCTTTCACAACTAAATAATCTTTATTATTGTGCATTATAAAAAAAGCTTTTAAAGCATTTTTTATACGATGTAATAAATGAGCATGGTTAATATTATATAAATTATTTATTTGAAAAAAATTTTCTGCTTTATTTATGCCTTTTTCGGTTAATTCAATAGTTTTAGTTTCTAAATCAATAATATAATGATTTTTTTTTAAAGTTCTTACAAAACGATCAGCTTCACGATAAATAAATTTAGTTTGCTTATTTTGATTTGAAATAATTAAAGGAGTTCTAGCTTCATCTATTAAAATAGAATCAACTTCATCTACAATAGCGTAAGCATATTCTCTTTGCATAACCAAATTTTTATAATCAATTTGCATATTATCTCTTAAATAATCAAAAGATAATTCGCTATTTGTAGAATAAAGAATATCACAATCATAAGCTTGTTTTTTTTCTATATTATTTTTATTTTTAGTGTTTAAACCAACAGTTAATCCTAAAAAATTAAAAACTTTACTTATAATACCTTCAGCTTCACGACTGGCTAAATATTCATTAACAGTAACAATATGAACACTTTGGCCGCTTAAAGAATTCAGATAAGATGGCATAATGGCAGTTAAAGTTTTTCCTTCTCCAGTTTTCATTTCTGCTACATTACCTTGATGTAATATAATAGCTCCTAAAAGTTGTACGTAATAAGGTTTCATCCCAGTAATTCTATAACTAGCTTCCCTAGCTAAAGCATAAGCTTCAACTAAAAGTTCATCTAAGTTTTTTTTTTGACAAAAAATATTTTTTAATTTTTGAGTTTCTTTTTTAAAATCTTCATCTTTTAATTTTGTCATTTTTTCATCTAATTTATTAATTTGATCCGCTAAAATTTTAGCTTTTTTCAAATGTTTTTTAGAAGAATTAAATATTTTTTTTAAAATATTAAACATAAGTTCATTTATATTCCTTCTTTTTGTTTTTTTAAAAAAATATTAAATATAATCAAAAAATAATAAAAGCATTCAAAATTAAAAAAATATCAAATAAATTAATATTTGATATTTTAAAAATTAATATAATGATAAAATAAAATTTTATCTATTTAAAATAACTTCAATAGGTTTTTTACGAGCAAAACTATAAATAGGGAAAAAAATAGTAATAAACACAACTAAAAAAGTATTTAAAAAAATACTTAAAAATACTATTCCTTCGTGTAAACAAAAAATAATCGTTTTTTGAAATAAAATCAAGTCATTCTTCATTTTACCCATTATTAATATTGATTCTGACGGTAATAAATCTTTATAATTAATCTCACATTTATTTAATGAATTAATGTAATCATTAGAAAAACGTTTTATACCTTCTTCAATAAAAAAATTTTTAAAAGGGATGAAATAAAAAAATAAAACCCCAAAAATAGATATTAAAAAAGCAATAACGAAACCTTCACTAAAAAAAATCTTAAAAACATCAGCACCTCTGGCTCCTAAAGCTCTTAAAATACCAATTTCTTTTTTTTTAAATTCAATACTTTTTTTAATAAATTGACCAACAGTAATAAAAACCATGAAGAAAATAAATAAAGTCAACCCAATAACATTTCTATAAGTTTCATCTATTATTTTTTCAGTCATATTGACAAAAAATTTAAGTAAAACAGTAAAATAATGATCTATCGTTAGCATTGTTGATTCTTTTGATAATAATTCTTGAGCACCAATTTTAAAATTTTTTAATGGCGAAATACCAAAAAACACAGCAATTGTAAAAGTTTGTCCATAAAACATGAAAGAAGACATTAATAAAAAACTAATTAAAGAAAATTTTTTTTCTTTCAAATAACTCATACCCATTTTAAAAGCTAATTTAATTGGTAAATGACTACTAATTTTAATCATTTTGCGACTTTGTTGAACACTATTACTATCATTAACACATCGATTAGTAGGTATAAAAGAGTTTTTTAAATGATTTTTGTTTTCAATTTGATTTTGAATTTGAAATAAAATTTCCTTCGTAATAATTTGTCCTATTTTTAAGCTTTTTTGTTTAAAATCCTGTTTAGAGGAAACATAAGAATTATCTTTTGATAAGTCCGATAAAACTTCTCCATCTTTTAATTCAATAACACGTTGACCATAATTATAAGCACTTTCAGGATCATGACTAACAATAATCACTAATTTATCCGCGGATAATTTTTTAAAAATCTCAAAAACTTGCTGTCCAGTGGCAAAATCAAGATTCCCTGTTGGTTCATCAGCTAAAATAATTGAAGGTTTTTTTATAATAGAACGAGCAATTGCTACTCTTTGTTTTTGTCCTCCCGAAAGTTGATTAACTCTTCTCAATTCAAAACCATCTAAATCAAAATCTTTTAATATTTTAGAAATCAAAATAGGATCAACTTTTTTACCTTGTAAATGTAAAGGTAAAGAAAGATTTTGAAAAACATTAAGATCTTCAATTAAATTAAAATCTTGAAAAACAAAACCTACATTACCATTACGATAAGTATCAAAATCACTTTGTTTAAAATTAACAGTAGAATTACCATTTATTAATATATCACCATCATTAAACAAATCTAAACCACCTAATAAATTTAATAAAGTAGTTTTACCAGAACCAGATTTTCCTAAAATAAAAATTAACCCTTTATCAGGAAAATTTAAAGATATATTTTTTAACACATTAACAGGAGTTTGAGATTTATTAGAAAAATTTTTATTTAAATTTACTATTTGAATCATAATAAAATTATTCCTTATTTTTTTCTTTTTATAATATTTTTAATTATTAATATAAATAATATTAAAAATTAAATAAATTATTTATAATATACATTATACACATTCTAAAAAATATAATGGTTTTAATAAAAAAAATTTAAAAAAAATTACAAATGTATTATATTAATTTTAAAAAAAAAATTAAATTTATTTAACATTTTTTAAAATAAAATTTGTTATTTCAGCAATTCCTTCTTTATTTTTATTTGAAATTAAAAAAAAATTATCATAAGAAATATTAAAAATATTTAAATTATTTTGAATCTTTATTAATTGTTTCTTAATATTTGTTTTATTAATTTTATCTTTTTTAGTAAAAACTAAAACAACTTCTAAACCATTTTGCATTAATAAACCACAAATATAAATATCATTAGTATTTGGACCTACTTTAAAATCAATTAAATATAAAATTTTTCTACAATTTAAATTATTTTTTAATAAATCAAAAATAATTATTAAAAATTTTTTTTTAATTTGTTTGCTTATTTTAGCATAACCATAACCAGGAGTATCTATTAAATAAAAAAAATTATTTAATAAATAATAATTTAAAGTTATAGTTTTTCCAGGAATTTTAGAAACTCTAGCTAATTTTTTTCGACCAGTTAAATTATTAATAAAAGAACTTTTACCAACATTACTTTTACCAATTAAAATTATTTCTGGATATTTAATTAAAGAAAAATTATCTTTAATTTGTGTAATACTTTTAATAAAAATTGCTTGTTTTATCATTTAGCAAACCTTATTCTTAAAATAACAATAAAATAAATATAATAAAAATTAAAATAAATTTTTTTTCAAAATAATAAAAAAAATGTTAAAATATTATGGTTTGAGTTATTATAATAAAAAAATAATATATAAATCATTATTTATAATAAATTATATAAAAGGAGAATTAAATAATTGTTTTTAAAAAAATATAAAATAAAAAAATATTTTTTATATTTATCAATAATATTAATTTCATCTATAATAATTTTGAAAATAATTTTCATAATCATATCAAAAAAATATAACAAAACAACAATGTTCGAAAAATTATTTTTAAAACAACAAGTAAATGATTCCAAAAATATTTATAATGATGCATACATTCAAAAAAATGAAAATGCTTTAAAAGAAATTATTAATATTGATTTTAAAAAAAATATCAAAAATAAAATTAATAATAATTTTTTAAATTTTTTAAAAATTCAAAAACAGATCGATCAACAAAAAAAAATTGAAAACGATATTTTAAAAAAAAATTTTAAAAATAATTTCATTAAAAAAGATATTTTTTATGATGAAAAAAACAATAATAAGATAATTTATATTTATAATTTTCATTTAGAAGGTCAAAAAAATTCAAAAGCTGTGATTAAATTACTAAATAATTTAGGTGAATTTGGAATCGATATTAAATGGAAAAAATTTAAAAATAATTCTTTTTTTGAAGGTTATAACCAAAATATTTATGAAAATTGTAAATTTAAAATAAAACAAAATCCTATTGGTTTACAAGCTTTTTATTTTTATGATGAACAAGAACGCGAAGGAATTGACAATGAATATAATTTTTATGAATTATTCTTACAATATAAAGAAAAAATAGAAACAATTATTTTTCTTTTCTGGCATAATAAAGTTAATTATAATAACTTTTTTTTGCCTTTAATAAAAATTTATAAAAATTTAAATATATCAAATGATCAAATTTTTACTTTTAATACAAAAGAAATATCTTTATTAGATTGTTTACAACAAAAAGAACAAGAAAATAATAACTTACAATCAAAAATCAATTTTTTAATGAATATGATAATACAAAGTACTAACGATATTAACCAAAAACAAAAAGAAATTAATATTCTAATGCAAAAAAATAAAAAAAATCAAGCAGAAATATTTTTATTAAAATATAATAATAAATTTTTATCTAACGATAACAATAATTTAAAAATACAAATAATAAATAATCAATTACAAAAATCAAATTTATATAAAAATAAAGAATTTTTTATAATAAAAAATTTAATAAAAGAATATGATGAAAAAACAGCAATTATTGAATATCAAGAAGCTTTAGAAAAATATAATCAGTACATACGTTATTGGAAAATAGAAGCTAATATAAAACCAAACATACAATATAATTTTAATGAATTTTTAAATATTTTAACACAAATAGAAAATTTTTATCATACTATAATACAAGATAATAAATCAATAATTATTACTATATTTAAAAACAAAGATATTTATGATCAAAAAATATCAAATGAAAAAATTAAAATATTTAAAATAAAAAACATAAACCAAAATCAAGAAATTAAAATTAACAATACTATTTACAAAATGTCTAATGATATTAAATTTAAATCAAATGTTTTTTTATCTTTAGAAAAACCTTTATTAAAACCTAACAATGAAGACTTTAAGTTTATAAATATATTTTTTAAAAATAATGAATCTGAAAATAAAACTAATAATATATTAATTCAAAAAGAAACAAATCACAGTACATCATTATCCCCTAATAAGATAAACAATATGATAATAATTGATATTTTTTTAACCAACAAAAAAGATTTAATAACAAATCCAATAACTAAAAATATATTAAGTAACTATAGTTTAACTGGTCCTTGCTATACCAATCAAGAAGGTGAAAATTCATTATATTTTTTTATTAAAAATCCGCCAATTAATTTATTAGCTATTGTTTTTGATAAAGGTAATAGAGATGGTAAAGATAACACTTATACTTTAGAAGACTTAAAAAATATGGGTAATGAAGCTGAAAAAATGTATATTTTTTGGAAAAAAAATTAAAAAAATACAAAATAATAAAATAAAATACATTTAATAATTAAAATTTATGTTTTAAATTAAAAATTGTAATATTTTTATCATACTTTTTATAAAAGTATGATAAAAATAAAGTAACAACACATAAATCAGCACACCCACCAGGAGAAACTTTATTTTTTTTATAAATATCATTATTCTTTAAAATTACTTTATAAAAAGTTTTCCAACCTTTTAAAAATAAAATATTTAACCATTCTTTTGCTTTTTGTTTAATTTCCTGACTTTTATAATATCCTATTTTAAATATTAAAGTAGTATCATCAATTTCTGCTAAATAAAAAATTAATAATAATAAACACTTATTTTCTTGTGTTAATTGAGGATATTTATTTGAATAATATTTCAAAAATGGTAAACCTTTATTAAAAATTACTGAATAACCAGATAAAGCTTCTCCTCTAGCTCCTAAAATTTTAAATTTTGTAAATATTTGTTTACTTTTGGATTGAAAATTTAATTTTTGAAAATCATTAACTAAAGGTTTAGTAATTTTTTTAATTAAAAAACTCCACAAATCAAAAGATATTTTATGAAAAAAACCATATAATGAAATATAATAAATAATTCCAAAAACAAAAATTAAACCTTTATGAGTATTAACATTGTTAGTAACTTTAAACATTCTTTTTTCTTGTTTTTGGCCTAATTTTCTTAAAGATAAAAAATCTAAATCAGAATTTTTAATGATTAAAATATAAATTTCTTTAAAATAAAATTTAAAAGTTTTTTGTGAAATTAAAAATGTTTTTATGTCCATATCATAATGACAACCAGAATCTTTTTTAGAAACTAATCCAAAACAAGGATAAGTTAAAGCTTCTAATTTAATATATCTTAAAGCTAAATTAAGTATTCTTTTATGAAAATACTTATTTATTCCAAAAGAAATTTTTTTACTCATTTATAAAAATACCTAAAATAAATCAATTAATAATAAATAAAAAAAGAATTTAAAATTATAAACCATAAAAAATAGGATAAGTGATACTAGCAAAAGCCACTACTAAAGCACCACCAATACGAGTTGAAATCTGAGCAAATGAAATTAAATCCATTAAATTAGCAGCAGATAAAATATTAATATTTCCGGCACCACCGATACTGTTAAGACAAAGTCCAGCTGTTATAGAAGATTCTACAGCATAAAAATTAAAAAAATGACCTATTACACCAGCAGTTAAAGATACTGTTATTACCGAAACTAAACATGTTAAAAAAAAGGGAAAAGTTAGTGCATTTAAAGCTGTTTGAATGTTTAATGTAAAACCTAAAATAACTAATAAAGCAGAAGTAAAAAGAGTAGTCACTAATCTAGAAGCTTGTTTTATACATTCAAGAAAATATTCATTCATAAAATTAAATAATTTAATAATAATAACTACTACAACTAAAAAAACAATAGATTCTGGCAAAAATTTGTGATATTTTACATCTATAATAAATAATTTCAATATTGTTCTTAGTAAAACAGTTAGAGAATGAAAAGCAAAAATAATTATAAAACCAGTAGCAATATTATTATAATTAATCGGTTGTGATAATATTTGTTTTTTTTGATTTTTAAAAGATAATTTATTAATTTCTAAATTACCATTACCATTATATTTAGTATTAATAAATATTTTTTTAATAATACCAGCAGCAAAAATACTAAAAATACCACCTACTAATAAAGCTGGAGCAATGTGTCCAAATACCTTATCAGCATCATCAATTTTCACTACTGAACCATAAGATTCTCTTAAAGGCATAATACCAGCTGTCATACCGCCACTCGATAAAGGAACAAAAATATAATATAGTGTATTAATAAAATGATTATTACTATCACTATTTTTTACTCCTTCAATTCCTGCAATAGGTTCATAACCAATAATTCCTAAACAATAACCAAATAAACTAGTTATTAAAGCACCTGAAATTAAAGAAATAATAACTAAAGGAAAAAATTTTTTAAAAGCATTTTTTAATAAATTATTATCCATACTTAAAAAACTATAAACAATTAAAGAAGTTACAAAAAAAGAAGAAAATCCAATTCCTTTATCACTGTTAAAATTTTTAAAATTGCTGATAATAACTTGTCTAAATTCATAAATTGTTCCTTTAGTTGTATCAAAAAAAGAATTAGAAAATTGTAAAGAAACAAGAATAGAAGGAATTAAAATACATAAAATAGAACCTCCACCAATATCTTTTAAAAAAGGTATCTTGCTACCTACAAATTTTAAAATTCCAGCAAAAGTCATAGCAACTAATAAAGATGTCATTAAGTCATGCCATGTATCGATGTCTGCCTTATTATTATTATTTTTATTAAAACCAAAATACATTTGAAAAATTAAAATCAACATAATTGATATTAAAGCAGGCCAAGTTAATCCTAAAATATTTGATTTATATTTAGAAATTTTTTGTAAATTTTTTTTATCATTCATTGTGATAAAATAAAACTCCTTTTTGTTGAATTTATCAATAATGATTAAAATTATTATATATAATAATCATTAAATTATTCTCTCATATGATAGTAATTATAAAAAACAAAAAAATATTATTAAACAATTATTACATACAATTATATATTATCAAAATATTATAAAAAATTTCAACTAAAATCAAAGTTTTAAATTAATTTACTATTAATTTCCCATAATGTTTGAAATATTTTATCTTTTTTAATTTCTAAAACTTCCTTAAAAGGATAATGAATAATTTTATTATTTCTAATGCCTAAAGCAATATTAAAAAAATTTTTTCTAATCATTTCTATAGAATAAAAACCCATTAAAGTTCCTAAAATACGATCTTGAGGTAGGGGAATTCCGCCTTTTTGAATGTGACCTAAAACAGTGGTTTTAGTTTCTAAACCAATAACTAATTCAATTTCTTTTGCTAAAACATTAATATCAAACTGACGTTCTGTTAATATTACAATAGCGTGACTTTGTTCTTTATCAAGAAAAGATTCCATTTTTTTTAAAATATTTAATTTACTATCATTATATTCAGGAACAATAACTAAGGTAGTTTCACTACAAATAGAACTATAAAGAGCTAAATCGCCTTTCTGTCTGCCCATAACTTCAACTAAAGTACATCTTTTATGTGATTTAGAAGTATCTTTAATTTTATCAATAGCTTCAACAATAGTATTTAAAGCTGTATGAAAACCAATAGTAAATTCAGTACCTGAAATATCATTATCAATAGTTCCTGGAATTCCAATACATTTAACGCCGAAATCAATTAATTTTAAAGCACCTTTATAAGAGCCATTGCCACCAATAATAATTAAAAATGAAATATCTTGATTTTTTAAATTTTGAACTGATTTTTTAATAATGTTTGTATTTTCGATAAATTCAATAAAACGCGAAGTTCCTAAAAAAGTACCACCCATTCTAATAATATTTTCTACATCTTCCAATTTTAATAAACCAATTTGATTTTGATATAAACCTAAATAACCATATTTAATTCCGTAAATTGATATATGATTTCGTATACCAACTTTAACGATACTTCTAATAGCTGCGTTCATTCCTGGTGAATCTCCGCCTGATGTTAAAACAGCTATGTTCATATTATTTTATTATCCTTTTCTAAATTTTAATTAAATTATTAATTTTAAAAAAATCATACATTTTATCTTCATCAATATGCGGCGCAATAATATTAGAAATTTCTTTAATTTGATTATATTTAGTATTATCCATAGCAATTCCAATATGAGCATATTTGATCATATCAATATCATTATAACCATCACCAACACAAATCAACTGATATTCTGGGTATATTTTTTGAATTTGTTTAATACCATAAAATTTATTAATACCTTTTAAAACTACATCAACGCCGCCATCATTCCAATAAAAAAATTGAAATTGTTTATAATTATTAATAAAATTATTAATTTTATTAATATTTTTATCTATTATCCACATCTGATAAACATTATTTGAAAGATAAAATTTATCGTCTAAAATATTCATTTTCATACTAAAGAAATCCTTTAGTTTTTCTGTAATAAATAATAAATCTTTTTTATAAAGAACAGCTTCTTGATATAAACCTACCATACCTGTATGAAGACTAGCAGAATTTGCTTCTTTTGTTAAATATAAAACTTCTTCTTTTGAAAAAAATTTTTCATTAATAATCTTATCATTAATAATCACTACACTTCCATTTAATAAAACTAAATGTTTAAAAAAAGGCAATAAATTACCTAAAACATTTAATCTTGTTTTATTTCTACCTGTAGCAATACTTAAAATAACATTAGGATCTTGAGACAAAATTTTTATAGTCTTGATAGTTTGAGGCCAAATTTTCTTATATTTGGTACTAAAAAGTGTATTGTCGATATCAAAAAAAAATATTCTTTTTGTTTTTATTTTTATCATATGTTATTTTCTAATTTTATTTTTGTCAACCTAAATATTATAAATTATTATTTATATTTGTTTTATTTATTTTTTTTACAAATTTAAAAAATAAATATATAATAAAAAATAATAAAATTAAGTTAGAAAAAAAATTAATAAAACCATAACCTTTCCAACCAAATTCCTTAGTATTCCATTTAAGTTGCAAATTGAATAAATAATTTGTAATTTCAGTATATCTAAACAAAAATATTAAAGGAATTCGAATTAAAATTCTCAAAAAATTAAAATACATATCTAAATTAGGTTTTTTAAAAGCTACAAAACTTTTTAATAAAATACCTTGAATAACAACAGTAAAAAAACCAGAAATACAAGAAAATAAAATAAAAAAATTAAGTTGATATGAATTTCCTATATAATTACCTGAATAATTATGACTAAATAAATTATTAAAAAAATTTAATAATCTAATACCGTAAAAAAAAGCAAAAAAAGTATAAATTAAACCAAAAATACAATTTATCATAATAGAAAAATAAATACTCTTTAAAGAACGCAAAATATTTTTATTTCCTAAATTTGTTGAAATAATCAATACAGAGCTTTCTTCTAAAGCGAAACCCAATTGTAATCCAAAACCAGCTATAAAATCAGCTATTGAAACAGTAGTTAAAGAACCTGGAGCATAAAAATCAGAACGGCCAATTATTAAAAGAATAATTAATTTGCCTAATTCATAAATAAATTTACTTAAAAAAATAGGATAAAATATTTTTAAAATTTGTTTTAAATAAGAAATTTGATTGCTAATGCTATCTTTTATTTTTAAATTAATTAAATCTTTATTATTTTTATCTATTTTAAATAATATAATTAATCTAAAAAAAAGCAATAAATTAGATATTATCATAGCAAAAATAGTAGATAAACCTAAATGAAACATTGTTATGTTTTTTGCTTGTAAAAAAATAAATAAATAATTAAAACCAATTTTACAAATTAAAAATAAAAAATTAGAAAAATAAATTATTCTAATATTACCTTTTATCCTAAAAAAACCTAAAAAAACACTATTAATAGACATCAAAATACCAGAAAACATTAAACAATAATAATAACCTGAAATTTCTTTAATATCACTATTTAATGTTGTTCTATTATGAGTCATATAAGATAAAAGTATTGGTTTAAAAAAAATACCTAAAAAAGCCAATAAAAAAGAAGAAATTATAACTATTTTTAAAGTATTTTTTATTAAAATATACACTTTTGAATAATTACCTTTACCATATTCACGACCTATAATAACAGTAGAAGCCATAGCAAAACAAATTCCAAAATAAAAAAAAATTTGTTTAATAGAATTTAAAATAGGCAAAAAATCTGTAATGTTATTTGTTTTTTGTTTAGATATTGCAGTAAGTGTATCTATTTTAGATGGCAATAAATTAAATACTATGTTAGTTAAAGCAATAGGTATTGCTAAAATTAAAATAATTTTAAATAAATTACCTTCTAATATCATTTTTCTTTTTTTGTTTTGTAACAATATTTTATCTGTCATTTAATTAATTAAAATATCCTTTCTATTAAAAAATATTAAAAATAAAATTTTATTTTTGAATAAAAATAATTACTTATTTAAAATCTTATTTTTATTTTTTAAAAAATCTTTTAAAAATATTTTATCTATTGTCATCATATTTTCTATTGGTAAATCTTGTTCATTAAACCATTTTAATTCAATAACTTCTTTATTTAATTTTGTAATTTTACCTTTTGTTTTAGTAACTATAAAAGCCATTACAATAGCATAAACAATATCACCATTAGGATAAATAATTTTAAATTCTTTACCAGAATATGTTTTAAATATATCAATTTTTAAAGCATCTAATCCAGTTTCTTCTTTTAATTCTCTAATAGCCACTTCTTTTCCTGTTTCACCTAGTTCCATAGAACCACCATGAAGACCCCAAACATTAAAATCTTTTCTTAATTGAAGTAAATATTTATTTTTTTCATAAACAATAATAGAGGCTCCAGGACTAAATAAAGGTTCTTTACCAATTTTTTTACGCATTTTTTTAATATAACAACACATATTAATAATTTCCCGAAACCTTTCTAAATTTTTTAAAATTTTAATTTAAATATTAAAAAAAAATATTAAAAAAATAAAAAATAATTAAAATTTTAAATATTATTTATTAATATATAATAAATATTTTATTAAAAATTCAAATTAAAAAACTATTTTATTTTTTAAAAAATATTCAAATTACATTTATTATACTAAAAAAACTAAAAAATTTTATATAAATTTTATATATAAAATAATATTGTTTAAAATATTAAACTTGATTAATAGAACCAAATAACCTTAATTTTTTTTTAATAATATTTTTAATAGCTAAAAAACCTGGTTTGAATAATTTTCTCAATTCAAAACCTCTATCTTTAAAATTTTTATTATCACAAATATGTTCTCTTGTAGCTTTAGCAAAAGCTAACTGACAAGCAGTATTAACATTAATCTTTGCAATTCCTAAAGAAATAGACTTTTTAATCATTTCATCAGGAATCCCTGTACCTCCATGCAAAACTAAAGGTTTTTTATTAGTAATTTTATTTATTTTTTCTAAAATTTTAAAATTTAAACCATCCCAATTTGGAGAATATTCTCCATGCATATTACCTATACTAACAGCTAACATATCAATATCTAATAAAGACATTAAATGACATTGTTTAGGATCCGAAAAACTACCTGTAAAATTTAAATCATCTTCTTCTCTACCAATACCACCAATTTCTGTTTCTAACAAAACTTTTTTTTCACGACATAATTCTATAATTTCTTGAGTTTTAATTAAATTTTGTTCAAAAGAATAACCTGCTGAACTGAACATAATAGAACTAAAATCAGCTGCTAAAGCTTTTTTTACTCCTTCAAAGCTTCCATGATCTAAATGTAAAAAAACAGGAACAAATATTTTATAAAATTCATCTAAAGATTTAACCATATTAAAAACTGTTTTAAATCCTCCCATATAATCAGCAGCTTTTTCAGAAACACCTAAAATAATAGGAGATTTTAATTCATTTGCTGTTATTAAAACAATTTTAGCCCATTCTAAATTATTAATATTTATTTGAGCAATACTATAACCTTTTTGATATGCATTTAATAAAATTTTTTTATCAGCGGTTAACATTTTTTTCTCCTTACAAAATAAATAAATTTTAAAATTATTTTTAAATTAATGAAATAATAAAAATAATTAAATTTGTTTAAATTGACTTTGATAAAGTTGATAATAAAAACCTTTTTTAGCTAATAATTCTTGATGATTACCAATCTCTTCAATTTTACCATCTTTCAAAAATAAAATTTTATCAGCATTTATAATAGTAGATAAACGATGAGCAATAACAAAAGAAGTTCTATTATTAAGTAATTTATTTATAGCTTGTTGTAATAATAATTCTGTTCTAGTATCGATAGTAGAAGTTGCTTCATCTAAAATTAAAATACTAGGATTTCGTAAAATAGTTCTTGCAATAGTGATCATCTGTTTTTCGCCTTGAGATAAGTTATCAGATTCTTCGTTAATCATTGTAAAATATCCATTTATTTTAGAATCAATAAATAAATTAATGTTAGCCTTTTGAGCGGCCGAAAATACCTCTTCGTCAGTAGCTTGATTATTTCCATATTTAATATTTTCAAAAATGGTTCCATTAAAAAGCCATGTGTCTTGTAAAACCATACCAAAAATTTTTCTTAAATTATCTTTTTTTAAATTATTAATATTAATACCATCAATCATAATATTACCTTTTTCTAAATCATAAAAGCGCATTAATAAATTAATTAAAGTTGATTTACCAGAACCAGTAGGACCAACAATAGCAATCATTTGGCCACATTCAACTTCAAAATTAATATTTTGTAAAATTATTTTAGATCCATAGCTAAAAGAAACATCATCAAATACAACTTTATTTTTAAAATCATTTAAAATAAAAAATTGTTCTGATTCTAGCAATTCTTCTTCTTCTTGTAAAAATCTAAAAACTCTTTGAGAAGCAGCTTTTGCTGATTGAAATAAAACAGACATTTGTGTTAATTCACTAATTGGTCCTTCTAAACACCAAACATACTTAATAAAAGCTTGAAAAATACCTAATTTCAAAGCAGTGTAAGAACCCATAAAAATCCAAGTAATTTGACTTTCAGAATCATTCATTAAAATACTTCCTAAAATAGATACTAAAGCTACAATTAAATATGTAAAAGATTTGATAATAGGCATTAGTAAACCAGATAATATATTAGATTTAAAAATTAATTTTTGTAAATTATTATTTTTGATTTGAAATTCTTTTATTACTTTAGATTGTTGATTATAAATCATAATTTCTTTATAACCTGTATATTTTTCCTGTAAAAAACCATTATAATCGCCAAAAGTTTCAAATCTTTGAATAAAAATACTTTGTGATTTATTAGAAATTTTATAAATAGTAAAAAAAGATAAAGGAATAACTAATATAACGATTAATCCTAATCGCCAATTAATAGAAAAAATCCAAAATGATGAAATAATAATAAAAAAAGAAGAATAAATTAAAGTAGAACAAGTTTGTTGTAAACTATTAGAAATAATTTCAATATCATTAGTCATCCTACTCATAACATTACCTAAAGTATTTTTTTCAAAATAACTTACCGGCAATAAATGAATTTTTTTTTGAATATCTTGACGTAAATATTTAATTCCTGTATGAATAGAAGTAACCAACAATTTATTATAAACAATACGTAAAATGGCAACAGTAATATAAAATAATAAAGTTAAAAAAAGAAGAAAAATAATTTCTTCAAACTTAATATTACTACTACTTTTATCTAATGATATTTGACGTACTTTTTCAATAATAAATTTACCTTCCCAAAGAGGCAAACAAGAAGCAATAACAGCAGAAATGAATATTAAAAAAAAACTAATAATTAATTCTTTTTTAAAAGATTTAAAATAAGAAAACATTTTATTCATTTAAAACTCCAATAAATGCTGCGAACGAGCAATTTCTTTATAAAATTCACATCTTTTCATCAACTCTTCATGTTTCCCTATATCTAAAATTTTACCTTGATCTAAAACAATAATTTTATCAGAATTCAAAATAGAACTTAATCTTTGGGCCACTATAATAACAATAGAGTTTTTTTTCATTTCATAAAAAGCTTTTTTTAATTCATAATCTGTTTTATAATCTAAAGCAGAAAAGGAATCATCAAAAATATAAATATCAGGTTTTTTAACTAAAGCTCTAGCAATCGCTAATCTTTGTTTTTGACCTCCAGAAAAATTATTACCAAATTCACTAACAAACTCATTTATTTTTTCAGATTTAGATTCAACAAAATCATAAGCTTGAGATATTTTTATAGCTTCTAAAATATTTTCCTCAGAAGCATTTTCTTTACCCATATAAAGATTACTTAAAATAGTGCCTTTAAATAAAAAATTTTTTTGCGAAACAAAACCAATTTTACTTCTCAAATGATCAATATTATAATCAAAAATATCAATATCATTTAACTTAATTGTTCCACTAGTAACATTATATAAACGAGGTATTAAATTAATTAAAGTTGATTTTCCAGAACCAGTAGGTCCTACAAAAGAAATTATTTCATCTTTATAAAAAATCAAATTAATATTATCTAATATTTTTTGATTAGAATTAGGATAACTAAAAACAACATCTTTGAATTCTATTTTTTTAATATTTTCTTTAATTTTTAAACTAACATCATTATTTTTAATAACAATTTGATATGATAAAATTTCTTCAATTCTTTTAACTGAAACTAAAGTTTTCGGAAACATCATAAATAATAATAAAAAATTCAATATAGAAAACAAAACATGAAATTGAAACTCTATACATTTAAATAAATTTCCTAAAGTAAAATTATTTGAATCTGTTGATAAATAATATGTCCCAAGACCAATGGTTAAAATAATTGAAAAATTTACTAAAAAATAAAAAATAGGATCAATTAAAACTAAAAATTTAAATAATTTTATAGAAAAAATACTATAATTAGTATTACATTCGTAAAAACGTTTTTCTTCATGTTTATTTTGACATAAAGACCTAACTACTTTAAAACCAGTTAGATTTTCTCTAGTTATTAAATTAAGTTTATCTAATTGTTTTTGTTGTTCTACTGATAAATAATAAGTTTTATTTACCATAAAAATAATCATAAAAATCAAAAAAGGTATAATAAATAAAATACCAAAAACTAAATGATAATTAATTCGACATATCATAATAAAACTACATAATACAATAATAGGCGCTACAATTGCAGCTCTATAAAAAGTAGACATAAAACTCATTATTTGATAAACATCTGATGTATTACGATTCATGATGGATGAAATACCAAATTTTTGCATTTCATAAGGAGAAAAAGTTTGAACTTTTTTAAAAATATCCATACTTAAATCATTAAAAAGTTTAGATGAAACAAAAGAAGAACAAAAATTAATAAGCAAATTACCTAAAACACCAAAAAATACTAAAATCAAAAATATTAAAAAAAGTTGGGAGTAATTAATTGAATTGTTATTTTTATGATCAATAATAAAATCACCAATAACAAAAGGAATACCAATTTCGCAAAAAGATATCAAAAAAGCAGATAAAATATTAAATAATAATAAAATTTTATATTTTTTTAAATATTTCCATATAATTTTCATATTTTATAACATTAATTCTTTCTTTTAATGTATTATTATTTATTTTATTTTATTTTTATAAAATTAAAAAAAATTAATTAAAATAACTAAATTTAATATTTTAATAAATTAATAAATATTTTATCATTATAAAAATAAATTAATCAAATAAAATATAATTTCAATAAACTTTTTATTTAAATACAACATTACTTAATAACTTTAATAAAGCTTTCCAAGATAAAGTAGCACATTTAACCCTACTTTTAATATTAAATACAAATTGAAATATTTTAAAATCAGAATTTGTATTATCTAAATTAACTTTTTTACCTTTTAACATATTAATAAAATTATTAGAAATTTGAATTACTTCTGATATATGTTTATTTTTTAATTCATTTGACATAAAATTAGCCGAAGAAATACAAATCACACAACCTTTAATTTCGTATCTAAAATCTACAATTATATTATTTTTAATTTTAACTTGCAAAAAAATATAATCATCACCGCAAAAAAAATTTTTATATTTCACACAAAAATAACTAGGATCAGATAATAAAATTTTATTTTGTTTTTTATGATAATATTTTAATATTAAATTACGATATTTTTCATAAATTTCCATCATTTTTAAACCTTTTGAAAAAAATTTATAATTTTTTTTAAAGCATTAATCAATAAAACAACATCATTTTTATTATTATGTATACCAATAGAAATTCTTATTACACTTGTTTGTTTAATTTTTTTTAAAGTTAAATCAGCACATAACTTACCAGTTCTAACACAAATATTTTCTTTAGCTAAAAAAGTAACAACATCATGAGCATTAATATTAATTAAATTAAAAGTAATAATATGATGTGCAGAAGGATTATAAATAATAATATTAGGTAATTTTATTAATTGTTCTATAGCATATTGATAAATTTTATACTCATGATCAATAATTTTTTCAAAACCAATATCGGTAATCAATTCTAAAACCTCTTTAAAAGATATAATAGATGAAATATTATAAGTTCCTGCCTCAAATTTATTAACATTAAATTTATATGTAAAATCATTAATATTAAATAATTCAATAATACCACCACCAAGTAATAAGGGGTTCAGTAAATGTAATAAATTATGTTTAACAAATAAAATACCTAAACCAAAAGGACCATACATTTTATGAGCCGAAAAACAAACAAAATCAACACCTAAATTATTAACATCTAAAGGAAAATGACTAACATATTGAGCTGAATCTAAAATAACAAAAGCATTATTACTACTATGAGCCAAATTAGTTATTTCTTTAATAGGAGGTTTATAACCTAAAACATTAGAAATATGAGTCAAAATAACTATTTTAGTTTTTTTATTAAAAACTTTTTGAAAATTATAAAAATTAATTTGATTATTCTCATCTAAAGGAATAAAAACCAATTTAGATTTCGTCTGTTTTGAAACTCTTAGCCAAGGTAAAAAAGCAGAATTATGTTCTAATTCTGAAATAATTATTTCATCTCCCTCTTTTAATAAATGAGATAATCCAAAAGCCAAAATATTTAAAGATTCAGTAGTATTTTTAGTAAAAATAATTTCTTCTGACTGAGAATTAATAAAATAAGCTGTTTTTTTTCTAGTTTTTTCAACTAATAAAGTATTATTTTCACTTAAATCACAAAAAGATTTAGTATTTATACCATTATTATAATAAAAATTTTCTAATGCTAATATCATTTTTTTTGGTTTTAAAGAAGTAGAAGCATGATCAAAATATACTAAATTAGGATTATTTTTAAAAATAGGAAAAAGATATTTAAAATCATTTTTTATCATTTTATTAAAAAACTTTCTTACAAAAATTTAATAAATATTAATAATTTAATTAATAATTAAGAAAATTATTTTTTTTAAAATCTATCTAAAAATAATTAAAGCATTAAATATTTTACCTTTTTTTAATAAAATATATTTATTAAATAAAGAATGTTTTATATTTAAAATTAATTCTGTATTATCTACTATTTGATCAAAAATTTTAATAGCACGACTAGAAATTAATTCTCTAGCTTTATTTTTGGAACTAGTTAATTCAGTCAATACTAAAGCTTCTAATAAGGAAATTGTATCATTAACTTCAATATAATTTAAAGTATATTTTAAAAAACAAAAACTTTGTTCATTTAATTGATCTTTTTTTCCTAAAAATAAAGCTTGACTAGTTTTAAAACAATTTTCAAAAATTTTTTTACCATGAATTAAAGTAATTACTTCCTTAGCTAAAATCTTTTGTGCTAATCTATTTCGAGGATTGGTGATATTTTCTTTTTGTAATGTAATAATTTCTTTTTTAGATAATAAAGTTAAAGATTTTAAATAATTAATAACTTCTTTATCTTCGGTATTTAAAAAATATTGATAAATTTTATAAGGTGAAGTTAATTTTTGATCTAACCATAAAACACCATCTTCACTTTTACCAAATTTATTACCATCAGATTTTAATAATAATGCATTTGTCATACCAACAGGTTTATTATTATCTTGAATTTTATTTATTTTTCTAATTAATTCCAATCCACTAGTAATATTACCCCATTGATCAGAACCACCAAATTGCATTATAACATTTTTATGTTCAAATAAATATTGAAAATCTAAAGATTGTAAAATCATATAAGAAAATTCAGCATATGAAAGTCCTTTTTTCAATCTATTTGAAACTACTTCCTTAGAAAGCATATAATTAATATTAAAAAGTTTACCATATTTTCTTAAAAAATTAATAATATCTATTTTTGAAATCCAATCATAATTATTAACAATTTCAAAAGATATAAAAGATAAAATTTTTTTAAATTGCAAACTAATTTTATTAAAATTATCTAAAATTTGGTTAGAGTCTAATAATTTTCTTTCTTCTATTTTTTTTGGATCACCAATAAAACTAGTTGCCCCCCCCAATAAAACAATAGGGAAATGACCTTTTTTTTGTATCAATAAAAAAGTAATAATTTGAACTAAATGACCTACAGTTAAAGAACCAGCTGTAGTATCAAAACCACAATAAAATTTAATTTTTTTATTACCATCTAATAATGATTTAACTCTTTTTTCATCACTACATTCAGTAATCAAATTACGCCATTTTAATTCTTCAAATAAAGACACATAAATTCTCCTAATAATTTAATGAATAAATTACACGAATATCAATAAAAATTAAAAGTGAGTTTTTTGACTCGCTTTTATAAAATATAAATAAAAAATATAACAAACAAAATCAACTCATAAATTATAAAATAAAAAAAATAAAAAAAATAATAAAAATATTAAAATTTATAAAGCTAATTGCTAAATTATTTTAATTGTAACACAAAAAAATAAAAATTTTATTTTTTTAATATAAAAATAATTAATTAAAAAATAAACAATTTAATAAAAATAAAAATTTGTTAGTTAAATATTTAACTAACAAATTTTTTTATTTAATATATAAATTAAATATATGTTTGGTTAATTTTTAATATCTTATTATTAAAAAATATATTTTTTTTATTTTTGATTTTCGTAAAAAAATGATTAGGAATTTCAAAAATACTTTCATTAGATAAATGTTTTATATTACCAACATATTTACTATAAATATTAAATTTTTCATGTAATATTTTTAATAATAAAGCAGGATTAATCATATCTTTTTTACCCAAATTAATACTTAACTTCAACATATTACGAGAAGGAGCAAAATTTTTTAAATTTTTACTAACAAAATTATTTTTAAAATTATTAATTTCAGAAATTTCTGGATAATTTCTTTTTATTGGCATTATAAGATTTATTAATGCTTTTATAATTTGTTTATTGTCAAAATTATCTAATAAATTTTTTATTAATTCATCATTAATATCTTCTTGTGAATTATTTTTAATAAGTTCAAAAATTTTTTCTTGAAAATTTTTTATTTTTTTTTCTTGAATATCTTTTACTTTAGGCAAAGTTTTAAAAATCAATTTTTCTTTTAAATAATTTTCTAAACTTTTCAATTGTGATAATTTACTTGGAGTAACAAAACTATAAGCTAAACCTTTTAAACCTGCTCTACCAGTTCTACCTATACGATGAACATAAATTTCATTTTGACGTGATAAATCATAATTAATAACCATAGTAATAGAAGAAATATCAATACCTCTAGCTGCAACATCGGTAGCTATTAAAATTTTAATTTTTTGATTACGAAAACTATTCATAACTTGTTGTCTTTGATTTTGTTTTAAATCACCGTGAATAAAATCAACAGAAAAACTATTTTCTTGTAAATAAGCGTTAATTTCATCAACATCTTTTTTTGTATTTGCAAAAATAATAACTGAATTAGGATTTTCTAAATCTAATAAACGAACTAATAATTTTAATTTATCAAATTCTTTAACTAAAAAATAAAATTGTTGTACAGAACTAACAGCAATATTTTTTTGATAAACTTTTAAAACTTTAGGATTATTTTGATATTTATTAGCTATTTTTTGAATAGTATATGGTACAGTAGCAGAAAATAAAACTGTTTGTCTTTTTTTAGGTATTTTTTGTAAAATAGTTTCTAATGCCTCTTGAAAACCCATATTTAACATTTCATCAGCTTCATCTAAAGTTAAAATTTTTAATCCTGAAAAATCAATTTTTTTTCTTTCTAAAAGATCAATAACTCTCCCAGGAGTTGCAATAATTATATGAGGTTTAACATCTAATACTTTAAATTGTTTAATATATGATTCTCCTCCATAAATAACAGCAATTTTAATTTCTTTATAAAATTTAATTAATTTTTTAAATTCTTGAAAAACTTGAAGTGCCAATTCTCTTGTTGGACACAAAATCAAACTTTGCGTTTGTTTTATATTAAGATCGATTTTTTCAATAATAGGTATTCCAAAAGCAAAAGTTTTACCCGTACCAGTTTGAGCTTGACCAATTATATCATAACCTTTAATCATTTCACTAATTACTAAATTTTGAATAGCAGTAGGTTTTAAAAAATTTAATTCTTTTAAAGCTTTTTTTGTTTGTGGTAAAATATTAAAATTTTCGAATAAAATATCCATTGTTACCTCTTTTTTGATATTTATAAAATGTATTTTTTTATCTTTAAATAAGATAAATCTAGTTCATACCTTTATTCATTATAACAAATTAAAATAAAAAAATGAAGTAATTTTAAAAAAAGCTAATTTCCATTCATATTATTCATTAGTAACTATAAATTAATAATTCGTTAAATATTTTAAAAATAAATAGATAAAATCACACACTTTTCCAATAATAAAACTTGAAATAATAATAAAAATGGTAAAAAATGACTAAATTACTAACAAACTAACCACTTAAAATTGTTTTGATAATAAGATACATAAAATTTTTCATTCTAAAAATGAAAAAATTTAGAATTATAGTTAGAGAATTAAAGCAGATTAAAAAAACTATTTAAACAATAATATTAAGCACAATTAATATATATCAATAAATAAAATTTAGATGTGAAATATGCCGAAATGACCAGTAAACTAAACACTGATAATTATTGTGATAATACAATACATAAAATTCTCGGTCTCAAAAAAAGAAAGGATTTTGGATTACAGCACAAAAATTAAAGCAAATTAAGAGGACACTATTAAAACAAGATGATTTTCTAAGATGAAGATATTAATGGAAAAGTTCAAAAACTAACCTAATAAAAAAAATAAGTAATATATAAAAATTAAAGATATAATAGTTAAAATATTTAATTTGAGGTATTTATATATTTTTAACCCTAATATATAAAATTATAAACTTATTTAAAAATTAAGTAAAAAAATCCCAGAATTCACCAAACTAAAAAGTATTCAACTAAGTTCTGGTTATTCCACACTGCATACTAAAAAATATGACAACTAAATAATCTATTAATAATATTGAAGATCAACTTTATCAATTGATATTTTTATTTTTTAAAAAAAATAAAAAGTTAAATTAAACTTTTATAAAAATATTTTTAGAAAGAGAACTAATAAACAGAAAAAGATTATTTTTACTTTTTTTAAAAAATAAAACTAATTTTTAAGTTACTCGAACAATTAAAATCATATTAAATCAAACATAAAAGATGCTTAAAATACAAGTAAACTAATCCCCCTTACAATTTTTTTGAGATAATATAATAAAATACATCAAATTCTCAGTCTTAGAAACACAAGAATTTAAAATTAAAGTAGAGAATTAAAGTGGGGTTTTGAGGGAAAAAAATATTTAACCAAGACGATACCCCACCAAATAAAGATATCAAGGGATAAGTTCGGTAAAGAACATAAGAAAAAAAAAAAATGTAATATCTTACTTAAAGATACGAAAAATAAAATCTTTAATTGGTGGTATTTAAATATTTAATTATTAGATATATTTAAAATGATTAACTTAATTAACTATTAATGCTCAAAAACCCCGATTTCACTAAACTAAGTCATAATTTTGAGTAACTTTTATCTTCCTAAAAATCACTACATTTTTGTAGTTAAAACATTATAACAATAACGGATTCAAGAAAAAAAGTATCATTATTATAGTAGTCGTAGAAAATTCAAACTTAATTTTAGAATAAATTAGGCAAATGAGCCCCCATATCAAGGTAAAGGTTAACGCGTCCTTTTATAAGGTGAAAGATGAAACTAAATTTACAATTTAAATTAACAAAATAAGAGGAAGATTTGATATCCACAATTTAAACTATCACTATTTACAAATTAAGTTTAAAAAGAAAGAATATTGTTGATTTATGAAAAAACCAATTAAAGCCATTAATAATAACAAGTTTCAAATTTCTAACTTAATAAATTTAATTCAGAATACATATTTATTAAAAATTTTTTCAATAATATTATTTTAAAATAAAAAAATATTTTTAATAATTATAAAATAAAAAATTTATTATTTTACTATCTATAAAATCTATTAAATCTATTAAAATATGTGTTTTATTTTTTGCACATAATTTCGCAGGCTTACTACATAAATAACAAATACGAGGTTTTTGTTTTAAAAATGTACGTTCAATTTTTTGATGTTTATTATCAATAACATCTATATCAACTAAAATTAAAATAGGTTCTTTGTTTTCTAAAAATAATATTTGTTGTTTTAATTCAATTAATTGTTTACGTTGAATAATGTCTAAAACAATAATTAAATAATCTCCTATTACATCTTTAATTTGATAAGTTTTTATAATATTTATGTTAATTTTTTTTTTTTGAAAAAAAATAAAAATTTTATTTTTAACTATATATTGAAAAAAAAAACTATATAAATATTTATTTTTATTAAATCCAGGAATATTCAAAGAAACAGTAATTAAACTAGTTTGATATTTTTTTAAAATTTTTTTTTGCATTAAAAAACGTTTCTCTTTAAATTTTAAAATTTTACTAAAAGAAAAATCAAATAATAAATATGATTTAATAATATTTTTTTGATTAATATTTGACATTATTATAAATCAAAAATTATTCCAAAAAATAAGGTTTAACTTTATAAATAACATCAATCAAACTACCATCAATATATTCTATCAAAGCTACTATATGATTTTTATCGTATTCGATAGCTTCTGGTTCTCCTACTATACCATATGCAAAATCTCTTAATTTTTCTATTGTGGTCAAAGATAATTTATTTTTATTTAAAATTTTAATTAAATCTTGTCTTAAAGGATTAACAGCAATACCAACATCAGTAACTACTACATCAACACTATTACCAGGAGTAACTATGGTTTGTACTCTATTAGTTATAGAAGGAATACGACCCCTTATCAAAGGAATAGCAACTATAGAAATATCACTACCGAAAGCCACATCTGAATGACCACCAGAAGCACCTCTAATATAACCATCAGCTCCAGTTAAAACATTAACATTAAAATCAATGTCTACTTCTAAAGCACTTAAAACACCATAATCTAATTTATGAGTTGCACAATTTTTCGCACAATGATTAGCATAAAAAGAAGCAGACATTTCTAAATGATTATTATTTTTTTGCATAGATTCTATTGCATTAGTATCAAAAGATTGTACATCTAATAATTTATCTACTAAACATTCTTTTAATAAATCTACTTGTAGCCCAATAATTCCACCTAAAAAAAAAGAAGCTTTAATATTTTTTTTTAACATTTCTTGTTTTAACATAATTAAAGAAGCTTGGCTAGCTCCACCTGTACCTGTTTGAAAAGAAAAACCATTTTTAAAATTAGGAGTATTTTTAATAATATTTAAAATATTTTCTGCTATTTGAATTTCTTTAGGACTAAATACTGTATGAATTTCTCCTGAAGAAATTTTTGTAGAATCACCAATTTTATCAACTTTAACTACAAAATCAACATATATTTGAGGTATAGAAATAGGATTATTAGGGTAATCAACTAAAGTATCAGTAATAATAACTACTTTATTAGCATATTGAGCATCAATTTGTGCATAACCTAAAGAACCCACTTTGGAATTACCAGTCGATCCGTTAGCATTCCCCATTACATCACTTGTAGAAGCAGCTAAAAAAGCAACATCAATATAAGTATCGCCACTTGTAATAGATCTTGCTCTACCACCATGAGAACGAATTATAACTGGATTAGATAAAAAACCTTCAGAAACAGCATTTCCTAATTTTCCTCTTAAAGCAGAACCCTCTAAACCAATAACAATTCCTTTTTTAATATAATCTACTAAACAATCATGAGATTTAGTAAAAGAAGAAGCGGAAATAGTTAAATTTTTTATTTTTAATTTTTCTATAGCTCGCATAACTTGTTCTACAGTTTTATCACCATGTCTAAAATGATGATGAAAAGAAATAGTCATATTATCTTTTAAACCAGTTTTAATAATAGCTTCTTCTAAAGAATCAAGAATTTTAGTTACTCTTTTACCATAAGTTGGTAAATCTTTTATTAGTTTTATTTTTTTAGAAATTACTTTTCTATTAGGTTCATATATTTGATAATTAACCTTTGTTTTAATTTTTTTTAAAATTTTTTCATCTAAATAATTATTCATTTTTTTCCTCTTAAATTAAAAAATTTTTTCTAAATTATAAATTTGGATATTAGCTTCAATTAATAATTTACGAGAGTGTTCTAAAAAAGGTTTATCAATCATTTGACCATTAAAAGAAAAAACACCTTTTCCAAATTTTAAATGTTTTTGATAAGCATTTAATATATCTAAAGCATTTTGAATTTCTTCATTTGTGGGTGAAAAAATTTTTTTTATAACACGTAATTGTGTTGGATGAATAACTGATTTACCACTAAAGCCCAATTCTTTAGCAAATCTTGTTTCTTTTTCTAAACCTTCTAAATCATTGACATTACCATAAATACAATCAAAAGCATCAATTTTAGCTGCTCTAGCTGCGTGAACAATCATATTACGAGCAAATAATAATTCATGACGATCTTTAGTTTTAGTAGCTTTTAAATCAAATAAATAATCAACTCCACCAAGAGCAATACCAACTACACGCTCGCTAGAGGTAGCTATTTCATAAGCATTTAAAATACCTTTTGCACTTTCTAAAGCACAAAATAAAATAATTTTTTTTGAACGATTAATTTTCTTTTCTATTTTTTCAATATCAGAAATTACTTTGAAAACATCTTTCTTAGTTTCTACTTTAGGTAAACGAATCATATCAACTTTTGAATTTAAAATAAATTCTAAATCTTCTTGATAAAAATCCGTGTCCCAACTATTTATACGTACAGCAGTTTCAATCCCATATTTATTATATTCAAAAAAATTAATCATTTTTTGAGTTAATTGCCTTGCGGCATCTTTTTGATCAATATGTATAGAATCTTCTAAATCAAACATTACAGTATCTGGACAATAAGTAATGACATCTTTAAAAAAAGAAGCATTATTGCCAGGAACAAACAACATTGTTCTCCTAATATTATTCAATTTTTATTCTCCTTTAAAAATTTTATATTTTTTAATTAAAATTATATTTAAGACGCTCGATTAAATGCTGTTATTAATCTCGCAACTAAAACAGCATCTATAGCTCCTTGATCTTGAATAATTAAATTACATTGTTCTATATTAAAATTATCTAAAGTTTCTAAAGCTACTTTTTTAATTCTTTTTCCAAATTGTCTAATAAAAGGAGATTTTATAAAAATATTAATTTTTTTTTCTGTATTAGGTTCAATAGTAACTAAAACATCACTTGATTCTAAAGAACCACAAAAAGCCATTTTTTTAATTAAAATAGGAGTATTATTTTTTTTATATGCAATCACACAAACCTCTTTTATAAGATATTTTTTTTACTTTTTCAACATATTTTTTAGCTAAATCAGAAATTTCTTGATCTGTAGTTTGAATATCAGCTCCTCCTAATTTACCAGTTATACCAACTGCATAAACACCAGAATCAAAATAATCATTAATATTGTCTAAATAAATACCACCAGTAGCTAAAATTTTAAAATTATTAGGAAAAGGATTTGAAATTAATTTTAAAGCTTCTGTCGATAAAGAAATAGCAGGGTAAAACTTTAATAATTGTGCACCTTTTTGATATGCTTGATACATCTCATTAACAGTCATTACACCAGGGGCATATAAAATATCATTTTCTAAAGACCATTTTAAAATCTCTTTTGTGAAAACTGGTGATACTAAATATTGAGCTCCTGCTTGTACAGCTTTTTTTGCTTCTTCTAAAATTAAAACTGTTCCTGCTCCAACAATTACTTCTGGATATTCTTTCCTAGTTTCAGTAATAATTTGATAAACATTAGGAGTAGTTAAAGTTATTTCTATAAATTTAAAACCACTTTTAATGGTATTTTGAATTATTCTTTTAGCATTATTAGAATCATTAGTTCTAATTATTACAGACAAAGGATTCTCATTGAAAAGACGTAAATGTTTTTTTATATTCTTCATTTTATTAAATTTCCTTCATGATATTATTCTTAAAATAAATTATTACAATTTTATTTTATAATATTTTTTTAAAATTTAACAAAAATTCTTGAAATTTTTTTAATTTTTATTTCATTTTCTAAAACAAAAAAACCCTACAAAAGAGTTCTAATTAAATAAATTATTTAATTTTATTTAAAAAATTCTAAAATTTTGTTAAAACAAAATACTCATAATTGCAAAAAATATAAATTTATTAAAATAAAAAATATTAAATGGAGGCCCTGAACGGATTCGAACCGATGATCAAGCTTTTGCAGAGCCATGCCTTACCGCTTGGCTACAGGGCCTGATATTTATAACATTCATAAATATAAAATAAAAAAATAATTATAAATATAGTAATTTTTTTATTTTTTTTCTTTATGAATAGTATATTTACGTAAAAAAGGACAATACTTTTTAAATTTTAAAAAGGGTGTAGTTTTCTTTTTATCAGTATGATAATTTTCTCTACCACATTCAGTACATATTAATTTAACTAAAACTCGCATATTAAAATATTTTCCTTTTTCAAAAAATTTTATAAATATTTTATTTTAATCATATTCATTTAAACAATGCTTTTTAACAAATAAAAAAATATAAGTAAAAAAAGTAGTTAAACTAAATAAACTTCCTATATATTTAAAAGTTTTTTTATATCCCACATATTTAAATTTAACTATTTTTGTTTTATCATCAGAAGATGAAATTTTTTTTTCTTTTCCTTCGAAGGGTGAGAAAAAAAAATAAGGATAATATTGAATAGGATCTTTTTCAATTTCTTTTTTCGTAAAAGAGTTATATTCAATAAAATTAAAATAACCATAAAATAAAAAAAATAAAGCATAAATACTAGGATGAATCAGAGCAATCCAAATATTTTTATAAGATATTGTTTTTTTATATAAAAAAAAATAAAAAAATAAAAAAAATATTGGATTAATAGTATGTTCTAATTGAGATAATAAATTTTTTAAATTTAACTTGTAAAAAAAATTTATAATGCTTCTTTTATTAATAATAAAATGATAAATCATACCAGTCATCATAATATCAATTAAACCAATAAAAACTAAATAACTATACCAATCATATTTTTTTTTTTTAAAAAAATATAACAAATAAATGATAAAAATTAGTATATTACTTTGTTTAGTAAAAAACCAAATTAACGAAATAGGAGTATTAAAAGGATAAAAACCTTTTTTATATTCAAATTGAGTTGTACAATCTTTTGGGTTATAAAATCTACTATTGTTAATTTTTTTAACACATTCTTCAATAATTTTATTATCAAATTCTAAAACATAAATATTTAAAAAAAAACTAATCAAAGCAACTAAAACAAAAAAAAATAATATATAACTCTTGTATTTAGATTTTAAATATAAAAACTTTTTAAAAATCATTTAGCAATTTCCTTTAATATTAATATAAATTTAATCATTTATATATTAAATTATTAATAATTAAAAGTAAAAATTAATATAAATTAATAATTATTTTTGTTTTTTGAAAAAACAGGTTTAATAACATTTTGATGTAAAGATTCTGGATAAGGATAAGATTGTTCTCTCATTTTTTTAAATAAAACATAAATAACACCAGATTCAAAATCAATACGAGTAACTACTCCTATTTCTTTTTCATTATCAACTTTTACTTTTTCACCTATTAAAAAAGTTTTTTTATTACTTAACACTAATTAATAAAACCTTTCTATTAAAAAATTTTTTAAATCATCATTAAAAAATAATTATAAATACAATAAATAATATTTAAATAAAAATAGAAGATCAATTTTTCTGTAATAAAATAAATTTTTTTAAAAAAAATTAAAATCAAAAATCAAATTAAAATAAATCAAATTTACAATAATATAAATATTTTTAATTCTTTTTAACTTGATTAAACAAATATTTAAATTTTTTACTCATTTTAAAACAAGGATTTTTTTTAGAAGAAATGGTAATTGGCATTCCTGTTCTTGGATGTTTTGATTCACGTTCTTTGCTTATTTTAGCTTCAAAAGTACCAAAACCAGTAATCAAAATTTTTTCATCTTGTAATAAAGTTGTTCTGACAACATCAATAAAAGTGTTTATAATTTTTTTTCCTTCTTTTTCAGTAGTTTCTAATTTCTTAGATAATTGTTTTATAAGTTCAGTTTTATTCATTAAATAAAATTCTCCTTTATTTATATTTTTTTATATACAAAACTATCAAAATAAATTATAACATAAAAAATATTGAAATTCAAAAATTATTAATAAAATAAAGAAATTTTAAAATATTTTTTCTAATTTTAAAGGTCTTTTAAATAAATTATTCAATATTATTTCAATAGATTTATAATTAAAAATCATTTGATAAGCTTCTTTTACTATTGGTAAATCTATTTTTTTTTCTAAAGATAAAAAATAAAAAGCTTTTAAATTATTAATTCCTTCAATTGTTTGGGAAGAATTTTTAATAATGTCTTTTACATCCTCACCTAATCCAATTTTTTTACCCGCTTGATAATTCCTTGAATTCTCATTAAAAGCAGTAACCATTAAATCTCCTAATCCTGTTAATCCAAAAACAGTTTTTTTATCGCCTTTAAAAAAATCAACTACTTTTGTCATTTCTAATAAACCTCTAGAAAGAAAACCAGCTTTAAAATTATAACCAAAATCAAAATTATCTAAAACACCACTAATTAAAGCTAAAACATTCTTAAAAGCACTACAAATTTCTACTCCATATAAATCATTAGAAGAATAAACTCTTAAATACTTAGGATTGTAAAAAATTTTTTGTACTTTAGAAGCAAATGAATAATCAAAAGATGCCGCCACTAATAAAGTTAATTTTCTTAAAATAAGTTCTTCAGCATGTGATGGTCCCATAACGCAAGCATAATTTTTAATGTTTTGAATTGTTATTTCTTCTTGAACAATTTGATAAATAATTTTATAATTTTCTATTTCCATACCTTTAGAAACATTAATAAAATATTTAGGATATGATATAATTTTATTAATTTTTTTTAAAGTTAAACGCATAACTCTAGTTGGTAAAGACAAAATAATAAAATCTGAATGTTCTAAAGTTTCACTTAAAGAAACAGTAGCTTTTATATCTTTCAAAATATGATTAAAAATAGGATGTTGGCCATTATTAATTTTATTAACATATTCTAAATTTATATCATTAATTAATATTTGATGATCATTATCAGTTAAAAGTTGAGCTAGAGTAGAACCCCAAGCTCCTCCGCCAATAATAGATATTTTCATAAATCTTTTATTTCCTTTGGTTTAAATATAATCTTTAAAGGAACTCCTTCTAAATTTAAATTTTTTCTAAATTGATTTTTTAAAAATCTTTCATAAGAAAAATGAATGAATTTCGGATTGTTCACAAAACAAACAAATTCTGGAAATTTATTTTTAGTTTGAGTAATATAATTAAATTTCGCTTTACCTTTATGAAAAGAAGATATTGAATGTATTAAAATAGACTCTTGTAAAATATTATTTAAAATATAATTAGAAAATTTTTGTGTATAATTTAAAAAAATTTGATTTAAAAGATTCAATAATTTTTCTTTTTTATGTTTATTTTCATTTTTAGCAGATAAAAAAACAATAGGAACATAATTTAAAAATTGAAATTCATCTCTAATTTTATTTATAAAATATTTCATTTGATTAGAATCTTCTGTTTTTATTAAATCCCATTTATTAACAATAATAATACAAGCTTTATTATATTCCAAAATCAAACCTGCTATATTTTTATCTTGTTCAGTTATACCTCTATCAGCATCTAAAACTAAACAAGCAATATCAGAACGTCCTAAAGCACTTAAAGCTCTTAAAACACTATACTTATCTTCTTGTTCATAAATTTTTCCTCTTTTTTTTATACCAGCAGTATCAATTACTTGATAAATTTTTTCCCCTTTTTGAAAAAAAGTATCAACAGAATCAGTTGTAGTTCCAGAAATATCAGATACAACCATTCTTTCTTGTGATAAAATCATATTAGTTAAAGTAGATTTACCTACATTAGGACGACCTAAAAAGCAAAATTTAATAACTGAATCTTTTGAAAAATATTTTTTTTTATGATGAAAAAAAATTATTTTATCTAATAAATCACCTATACCAATTCCATGATTAGCACTAACGACATTAACATTTTTAAAACCTAAAGAATAAAAATCATAAGTATTAGATAATAAATCTTTATTATCAATTTTATTAATTACTAAAATAACAGGTTTTTTTGTTTTAAGTAAAATTTTAGCAATATACATATCTCCTTGATGTACAAAAATACGTCCATCAACAACAAATAAAATTAAATTAGCTTCATCAATCGCTAATTGAACTTGATATTTAATTTTTTTTAAAAAAGGAGTATTTTTAATTTCTATACCACCTGTATCAATGATATCAAAACTTTTCGTTAACCATTCTGCTTGAGCATAAATTCTATCTCTAGTAATACCAGGTTTATCATGAACAATAGATAAACGTTTTTTTAAAATACGGTTAAATATACTAGATTTACCAACATTAGGTCTTCCTACAATAGCAACTTTAAAATTCATTTTTATTTAATAATTTATTTTTTTGTAAAATTAAATTATGAATTCGATTTACTGTTTCAATAATATTAATGTCAGTTGTATCTAATAAAACAGCATCTTCGGCTTTTTTTAAAGGAGAAATAAATCGGTTAATATCTTTTTGATCACGTAATTTAATATTATCAGCTATTTTTTGTAATTGATCAACACTAGTATTACTTTTATATTCGTTTAGTCTACGAAAAATTCTTTTTTCAATATTAGCTGTTAAAAAAATTTTTAAATCTGCATTTGGCATTACTATAGTTCCAATATCTCTACCATCCATAATCAAATAAGAATTATTTTTTATAATTTCTTGTTGTAATAATAAAAGTTTTTTTCTGACAAGAAATAAAGAAGATACTAAAGATACTTTATTATCGATTTCTATTCTTTTTAATTTTACATCTAAACACATTTTTTGATAATTACAATAAATATGATTTTTTTCATAATAAATATTACAATCATTTAATAAAGGTTTTAAATAATTTTCTTCAGTTATTTTTGACCAATCTACTTTATTTTTAATTAAATATAATGTAATAACACGAAACATTAAACCAGTATCAATATGAATAAAATTTAATTTTTCAGAAATTAATTTACAAATTGTACTTTTACCTGATGCTGCAGGCCCATCAATAGCTATTTTAAATCCCTTCATGAAAACTCCTTAATTTATTATTTAATTTTTTAAAAATATTTTAAAATTTTAAGTTTTTTAATTTCATGAATTTTTAAAGTACGATATTGCCCTTTTTTTATTCCTTCAATTGTTAAAAAAGCATATCGATAACGAACTAATTTTAATATACGAAATCCTAATTTTTCAATCATTTTTCTTATTTGATGATTCTTTCCTTCTGTAATAATAATTTGAAGCCAAGTAGAAGGTTTTGGTAAAAAACGTTTTTTTAAAATTTTAATTTTTTTTGGTATTGATAAATAATTTTTATCAATCACAACTCCTTTTTGAATTCTTTTTAATTCTAAACTACTCAAACAATAATTAATTTTTACATGATATTCTTTTTCAATTAAAGAAGAAGGGTGTGTTAATTTTTGAGTCAATTGTCCATCATTAGTAATTAATAACAAACCTGTAGTATTGAAATCCAATCGACCAATAGGATAAATTCTATTTTTTTCGGTATCATTAATTAAATCAATAACTGTTGGTCTATTTTTTTCATCTTTAACTGTAGAAATAAAACCACTTGGTTTATTCATTAAATAATAACAATTATCGGAATTTTTGATAATTTTATCATCTACCAAAATAATGTCTTTTTTAGAAACTTTTGTTCCTAATTTAGTAACTAATTTACCATTAACTTTAACTTTTTTTTCTAAAATTAATGTTTCAGATTTTCTTCTAGAAGCAACATTAGAATAAGATAAAATTTTATGTAATCTTTCCATTAAGTACCTTTATATTTAAAGTTTTTTTATTAATAAACTATTTATTACTACGAGAAACATAAAGTCCCGTTTGTGTATTTACTATAATTTTTTCCCCTTGTTGAATAAACAAAGGGACTTTAATAACCAAACCTGTTTCTAAAGTTGCATCTTTATAATAATTAGTTTTAACATCTTTTTTTTCAATAAATTCAGTTTTTATAACTGTTAAATTTAATTTTTCTGGCAAATTAATATCTAAAATTTCATAATAATTATAAATAACAATATCAACTATAATTCCTTCATATAAATATTTAATTTTATCTTTAATTTTTTGTTTTTCAATTTCAATTTGTTCATAATTTTCTATATTAATAAATATATATTTATTGCCATCTATATAAAGAAATTTCATTTTATTTTTATTAATAAAAGCTAATTCTACTTTAATTCCAGAACTAAATGTATTATCGATTATACTGCCAGTTCTTAAATTTTTTAATTTACATCTTACAAAAGCAGAACCTTTACCAGGTTTAACATGTAAAAAAGAAATAATTTGAAACAAATTATTATTAAATTTAATTGTTTGACCTGTTTTAAAATCATTAGTACTAATCATATACTCTAATATCCTTTTAAAAAATTTTTAATTATTTGACAAGTTTTAATTTTTAATTGAGGGTCTAAAACATTAATTAAATTAATTTTCATTTGATTTTTAAACCAAGTTTTTTGTTTTTTTGCATAATGCATTGTTTTAGAAATGATTAATTTTTTAGCTTCTTCTAAATTAATTTTTTTTTCTAAAAAAAGTTTTATTTCACGATATCCAATAATATTAAAATTAGCAAAAGGATATTCTTTTAAAATTTGTATAGTTTCGTAAATAAAACCCATTTTAAACATTTTATCTAATCTTTCAATAATACGAGTTTGTAAAATATTTCTATCAATATCTAAATAAATAGTTAAAATGTCATAAATATAATCATTTTTATTTTTTTTTTGAGATCTTAATTTATCAGAATGCAAATCAAAATAAGCACTTATTACCCTACGTGAATTATATTTATCAAAAATTAATCTTGGATCTTTTTTTTTTATTTCTTTTATCATAAATTCTATATCATAATTATCATAAACTTTTTTATCGTTGTTGTAAACAATAGAATTATTTTTTTTGCTCGAAAATTCATAATTAAATAAAGCAGATTTAATATATAATCCACTTCCGCCAACTAAAAACGGTAAATTAACTTTTGATATTACTTTTCTACAATCTCTTTGAAAATCATAAATAGTATAAATTTCGTCTGGTTCTTTTAAATCCAATAAATAATGTTTAATACCTTTTTGTTCTGCAAAAGTAATTTTAGCAGAACCAATATTATATTTTTTATAAATTTGTACAGAATCAGAATTAATAATTTCACCATTAAATTTTTGCGCTAAATAAATAGAAAGATCAGTTTTACCAGAAGAGGTAGGACCAGTTATCACTATTACTTTTTTCAAATTTAAATTCCTCAAAATAATTTTATTATTCTTGTAAATTTATTTTTTCAATTTTTTTAATATTATCTAAAGTTAATAAAACTCCATTTAATTGTCTTTTACCGACAGCATTAGGTTTTGGTATTTTAATATTTCTATCTAAAAAAGATCTAATCATAGATTCTTTTTGTTTACCTATCACGCCTTCAGAACAACCAGTCATACCAACATCAGTAATATATAAAGTTTTTTTAGGTAATATCCTATCATCATTAGTTTGTACATGGGTGTGAGTACCAACTATAGCATCAATTTTACCATCAAAATAATGGGCTAAAGATATTTTTTCACTAGTTGCTTCAGCATGAAAATCTAAAAAAGAAAAATTATATTGCAAATTACATTTATATAAAATATTTTCAATTTTTTTAAAAGGACAAGGTAGTTTATCATCAATAAATACTCTTCCTAATGCATTAATAATTAAAACTTTTTTTTCTTGAAAATTAATAATCTTATAACCAATACCAATATTTAGTAAATCATTTATTGGTTTAACAATATTAGTATTATCAATAAAATTTGTTAATTCAGAATTATCCCAAATATGATTACCCATAGTTATTGCATTAACGCCACTTTTAGTTAAATTTTTATAATTTTTATAACTAAGACCACGACCTTTATAAGCATTTTCAGCATTAGCAACAATTAAATTAGGTTTATAATTATTTTTTAAAAAACTCATTTTTTCTTTTAAATAATCTATGCCTGGTTGTCCATAAATATCTCCGATAAACATTATTTTCATTTTAAAAAAACTTCTCTTTTCTAAATTCATTTTTAAATAAAATAAATGAAATTTTTTATAATTTAAATTTTTCAATAACTTTTATTTCTCTAATTACTGTAATTTTAATCATACCTTTATAAACTAGATTTTCTCGAATTTTTTCTTTAATCAATTTAGCAATCATAAAAGTATTAAAATCATCCACTTGTTCAGATTTAACAATAACTCTAATTTCTCGACCTGCTTGAATAGCATAAGATTTATCTACACCTTCAACATTATTAGCTATATTTTCTAACTGTTTTAATCTTTTAAAATATTTTTCTACAGATTCTTTTCTAGCTCCTGGTCTAGCAGCACTTAAAGTATCAGCTATCATTACTAAAACTGCAATTATAGTATCAGGTTTTTTATCTTCATGATGTGAAGCAATAGAATCAATTACTTCTGAACTTTGGTTATATTTATTAGCCAAATTAATACCAATTTCAACATGACTACCTTCATTTTCATGATCTAAAGATTTACCAATATCATGTAAAAGTCCAGCTCTTCTAGCTAATAATTCATCCTCACCAATTTCAGATGCTAATTTACCAGCTAAAAAAGCTACTTCTATAGAATGTTGTAAAACATTTTGTCCATAACTATTACGAAAATAAAGTTTTCCTAATAAAAACAATAATTCTGGTTCCAATTCGCCTATATTAGTAGCAAAAACAGCAGATTCTCCTTGTTCTATAATAAAATTATTTAATTCCGAAGTAACATTATCTATAATTTTTTCAATTCTATTAGGATGTATACGTCCATCAGATATTAAAACTTCTAAAGTTCTTTTAGCAATTTCTCTTCTAATAGGATTAAAACAACTAAGCAATATTATATTAGGAACTTCATTAATAATAAAATCTACACCTGTTAAAGATTCTAAAACTTTAATATTCCTACCATCTTTTCCAATAATATGACCTTTAATTTTATCATCCGCAATATTAATAATATTTACATTATATTCATTAGTGACATTATATGCATATTTTTGCATAACGGAACATAATAACATTTTAGTTTTTTGTTGAAAATTATGTTGAATTTGTTGATATTTATCTTTAAAATAAATTTTTATGTCTTTATTAACAGAAATTTTAGTTTTTTCAATAATAATTTTATATGCTTCTTTTTCTGTTAATAAAGCAATAGATTCTAATTTCATTTTTTGTTTTAAAATGATATCTTGAATATTTTTTTCTAATTTTTCTAAATTTTCTTTAATATCAATAATTTTTTGTTCTTGAATATATATTTCTTTTTCTTTTCTATTTAAATATTCTATTCTATTATTCAACAATTCTTCTCTAAAAGTAATTTTATTTTCTAAATCAATAACAACCCTTCTTTTTTCAAGCAAATCAAAATCTGATTCTTTTTTTAAAAAAGAAATTTCTCTTTTTGCTTCTATTAACATTTCTTTTCTTTGTTTTTGAATTTCTAACATTTGATTTTCTTTATAATATTTTATGTCTTTTAAAATTTTGCTAATTTTTTTTTTATTAAAAATAATATATAAAAAAATTCCTATAAAAATTCCTATAAAAAACATAAAAAAAAGAATTAAAGAAAAAAATGTATTATTATCTTTTGTCCATGTACTTGCCAAAGAACACGAGTTATCTGGTGACATATATATTTTTCTTAAACCTCTCGATAATTAATAATTTAAATAAATTATAGTGTAAAAATAAATATTATTTGACTAAAAATATTAAATAAATAATATAAAAATTTAAAACTTAAAAAATATTTATTAAAAAATAAAAAATGATAAAAGCCAGAAATAATAAAATTTCTAGCTTTTAAAAAATATTTATTGCAATTTATATATTTTTTATTTTTTTTTTAATTCTATAATATTATAATTTTTTTAAATATTTGAATTTTAATTTTTTAAATTATATTTTTCTTTATTAACTGAAAAATTATTTTTTCTATTTAATAATTTTTTTATATAAAATATAATATAAATAATAGATAAATCAAAAATTTCTTTATTTTTTGTGAAATATCTTTTTAAAATTGTGAAACAATTGTATATCACATTATTAACACAAATTAATAATTATAAATTAAATTACTTAAATAATATTTGATTTGAATAAAATTGTTTTTATTTGTTTATAAAAAATAAATAAAAGAATAATAAGAAATACCGAAATAAAAATCAAAAAAATTTTATTTAAGTAATATATATATATATAAATTTTATTTATAAACCTTTTATATTACTATCACAATATTAATACTAATACAGTTAAATTAATCATTAAATATAAAATATAAATAATAAAAAATTAATAATTTTAATATTATAAAATATTATATCATAAATTTATTTAAACTCTATAAAATACATACTTATTTATAAGATTTCAAATTAAAGAAATTATTTATTTATTTATTATTTTTAACATATCTAAAATTATAAAACTTTTAAAAATTCATAAAAAATAAAAATAAATTAAACAAATATTTACATTAAATTTTATTTGTTTTCAAAATAAAATAATTTAAGTTTGCGAAAAAATAAAAAAAGAATCCAGTAAAAATGTTGTAAATAAGAAAAATTAAAAAAATATTTAAGTATAATTATAAAATAAAATATTTTATTAAGTTTAAAATTTTAAAAAATTTAAATTAAATACACAATAATCAATTAAAAATAATGTTATAATAAAATTATAAGTATTTAATTTTATTATAAAAATTTAATTTCTTAAAATCATATAGTTTAATTTATTATAATAATAATATAATATAGTTCTTGTTTAGTTAAATTTGAAAATATTTTTCTTTTAAAAATTAAAAATAAAAATATTATAGTTTAAAATTAATATTAATTTTAAAAATAGAAAGTAGGTAAAAATTAATATGATTGATATAATTTTAAACAAATTACAACATATATCGTTTTGGATACAAGAACATACTTTAATTTCTTTAATAATTTTAATTATAATTCTAATTTTTTTAGGAACTTTATATAATTTTTTAGAAATTTTATGTAAAATTGTAAATATTTTTTTTAATATGATATGGAAATTATTTATTATGCAATGGAAATCAAAAAATAAAAAAGAAAAAGACAAAGATTTAATTTCACAATATTCAGAAAATAAAAACGATCACAATAACTTTAATAATAATTTATCATTAATAGAAATAAAAACCTTAGAATTATTATCAAAAGAAAATAATAATAGTAATTATCGTAATTTAGAAATAGAACAAAAATTAAATTTTCAAAAAATCGAACATCAATTAATGATAAAAGATATGGAAAATAAATTACAACAAAGATTATTTGAAATGGAAATAAAACAAAAAATTAATGATTTAACATCAAATCAAAAAAATAAAAATATTAAAAATAATCAAATAAATAAAGATAAAATTAACTTCAGATTAAATGAAGAAATTATAAAACATTTAAAAGATATGAAAAAAGATATAAAAGATATTCATTTTTCTCTTATAAATGATAAAAAAACAAAAACTTATTATAACGTTGAAGAACAAATTTTATATATTAATCCATATGATTTATTTAATTCAGATGAAGATAAAAATAAAATATGTTTAAAAAATTAAATATTTAATATTTTTTTAATACTATTTGAATAATAAAATTCTTATATTTTAAATATTGATTCTACAATAAAATATAAAAAAGAGGTAAAAGTTAAATATGAAAAATATTAAAAATTATTCTTTTACATTTGAAATACCACAATTAAGAAAATTAAAAAAGATTTATAAATCTTTTTTAATAGAAAAAGAAATCAATAACAAGAATATTTATTTTTTTTTGCAAAAAGATAATATACAAATGATAGCTTACAATAATGGAACTTTTTTTATAAAAGGAGAAAATATTCAAAAAGAAATTTTAAATATTAAGGAAGTATTAAATATAAAAGATTATAGCGCAATTGGTTCAGATGAAGTAGGAACTGGAGATGTTTTTGGTTCTATTGTGGTTTGTTCTTCTTATGTAACAAAAGAAAATATTCAATTTTTAGAAAATCTTAATATAAAAGATTCTAAAAAATTAACAGATGAAAAAATTATTCAATTAGTTCCACAAATAATAAATAAAATAACTTATTCTTTAATTTCTATAAATCCTTATAAATATAATATTTTAACTAATAAAGGATTTAATTTAAATAAAATTAAAGCCATATTACATAATGATATGATTTTAAAAAATTTAATAAAAATAAAAAAAAATGTTAACGTAATTTTAGACAAATTTACTAGTTCTAAAAATTATTTTAATTACTTAAAAAATGAAAAAAAAGTATATAAAAAAATTTTTTTTTGTAATAAGGCAGAGAAAATTCATATTAGTGTAGCTGTATCGTCTATAATTGCACGTTACGCTTTCTTAAAAAATATATTTGTTTTAAGTGAAAAAATAGGAATAAAGTTAAAATTAGGTGCTTCAAAAGAAGTAGATAAACAAATCAACTTTATATATAAAAAATACGGAATGAATATTTTAAAAAAAATTGCAAAATGTAATTTTAAAAACATAACAAAACAATTTATTAAAAATTAAATATAATAAAAATTTTAAATAAAAAAAGGATAGATAATTATAAAATGAATAATAATACTATTTTTAGTCAAATAATTAATAGAAAAATCCTTAGTTATATTATTTATGAAGATAATAAAGTAATTTCTTTTTTAGATATAAATCAATTCACCAAAGGACATACTTTAATTGTAACCAAAAAAGAATACGCCAATATTACCGAAGTTCCTGAAAATACATTTTTACATTTATTTAAAATAGTACAAAAAATAAGCAAAACTTTAATTAAAACTTTTCAACCTAAAGGTTTGAATATAATCAATAACAATGGCGTTATTGCTGGACAAACAATTTTTCATTTTCACATACATTTATTACCACGTTTTAATGAAAAAGAAATTGTTTTTAATTTTAATAAAAATAATAAATTAAATGAAGAATATTTTAAAAAAATACAAAAAAATATTATAAAAAATATTAAATAAAAAAATATATTTTTCCATAGCATAATTTTTTTATTTAATTATATCAGTTTTCATATAAGAACGTAAAACCTTAGGTACAGTAATTGTACCATCTTTATTTTGATAATTTTCTAAAATAGCAATTAATGTTCTACCTATAGCCAAACCAGAACCATTTAAAGTATGTACGTACTGGTTTTTTTCTTCATTCTCAGAATAAAACTTAATATTAGCCCTTAAAGATTGAAAAGCTTCTGTATTGCTAATTGAAGAAATTTCACGATAATTATTATCGCCAGGTAACCAAACCTCTATATCATAAGTTTTAGCAGAACTAAAACCTAATTCATGTGATGGTAACATAACAACTCGATAAGGTAATTCTAATTTTTTTAATACTGTTTCGGCATCTTGCAACATATTTTCTAATTCTAAATAAGAATATTGAGGTTCAGTAAATTTAATTAATTCTACCTTATTAAACTGATGTTGTCTTAATATACCTCTCGTATCTTTTCCAGCAGTTCCCGCTTCTTGTCTAAAACAAGTTGTAAAAACAACATAATTTAATGGTAAATTTTTTTGTGATAAAACTTCATTACGATGCAAATTAATAGCTGGGACTTCTCCAGTAGGATTCAAATACCAATTATTACTATTTTCTAATCGATAACTATCATTTTTAAATTTTGGCAATTGTCCTGTATTAAACATAGATATATCATTAATAATAAAAGGCGGAATAATTTCTATATAACCTTTTTCACTATGTAAATCCATCATAAATTGTATTAAAGAACGTTCTAAACGCGCTCCTAATCCTTTATATACAATAAAACGACTCCCTGTAATTTTAGAAGCTCTATCAAAATCTAAAATATTTAAATTTCTTCCTAAAATAACATGATCTTTAACATTAAAATTAAATTTTTTAGGAGATAAATATCTTTTAAAATTTATTTTATTATCATCTTTTGAAAATAAAATTACTGATTCATGAGGTAAATTCGGAATATTATTTAAAATTTCTAAAATTTCAGAATTTGTTTTTTTAAAATCATCTTCCAAAATATGAATTTCATTTTTTAAAAATATACTTCTTTCAAAAATATCATTAGTATTTTTTTTATTTTGCTTTAAAATAGATATTTCTTTAGAAATTTTATTTTGTTGATATCTCAATGTTTCAATATTAACTATTAATTTTTTTTTTTTAATATTTAAAATAAATAATTTATTTAAATATGAAAAATCACTTTTTCTAGTATTAAGTTTTTTTATTACTTCTTCCATATTTTCAATAATAAATTTTAAATTTAACATAATTGACCTTTGAATTATATTTGAAAAAATTTGTAAAAAATAATGTACTTAATTTATATTATTAACTAACTTAGATAAATTAGATTTATGTCTAGAAACAAAATTTTTAGAATATACCTTTTTTGAAATACCTTTATCTAATTTTTTATATGATAAATTTAATAATAATAAAGCTTCTGTTTTATTTTTATTTTCAATTGCTTTATTTAATTTTTTAAAAGCTGTTTTTACAGATGATTTAAAAGAAATATTTTTTAATCTACGTTTTTCATTAGTTTTATTACGTTTAACTTGTTGCTTAATATTTGCCACAAAATTCACACTTTCTATAATTTTTAATTTTTAAAAATTTTTCATATTGTCATAAAAATTATATATAAAAAAATATTATATATAAAGATGTATTTTATTTTACATTTAATTTTAACAAATAACAAAAAAAAAATCAAATATATTCAAAATGTTAAATTTAATAATAAATATTTTAAAAATTATTTAATTTAATATAACACAAAATTATTCTATTATGTTAAAATTATATTAATAAAATATATTAACATATTACTTATAATTTATCAAAATAATTTTATAATATAATTTTTAAAAAAATTTTAATAAACGGAGTACTTATATAAATGATTGCAAATTCAATCACTACTTTGAGAATAATTTTGATTATTATTATGTCTTTTTTTCTTGGTCTAAATGATGAATTTTTAAAATTAAAAGACAATAGACAACCACCAATTATACTTATAATATTTCAAATTTTTTTTATTATAGCAATAATAACAGATTTTTTAGATGGATATTTTGCTAGAAAATTTAAACAAAAAACTCATTTTGGTAAATTTTTTGATCCTATAGCGGATAAATTATTAGTTATAAACTCTCTCTTTTTTTTATATAAAATATACGATACTGATAATAATAGAAATGAATCAAATTTATTATTACCTAATTTTTTTCACTTTATAAATATCAATAATATAAAAGTAAAATCAATATTAATAATGGTTATAATGGTCATAATTATTAGAGATTTTTTAGTAACAGGAATAAGATTATTAGCTTCTGAAAAAAATTATATTATCGAAGCTTCTTTATTAGGGAAATTTAAAACTGCTTTTACTTTTGTAATTATTGGATTTTTATTATTTGAATCAATTTATTTTAATAACAGTTTAAAATCAGCAATAATAATAATTTTACTATTAATTATAGTTTTTTTAACTTTAATTTCTGGAATAAATTATTTAATAAAAAATTTTTATATTATTAAAAATAATTTTTAAAATATACTATTATAATTAATATAATAAAATAAAAAAATATAAAATAATATTAGGAAAAACATTATGGAAAATAATAAAAAAGAAAATAATAAAAAAGAAAATAATAAAAAAGAAAATAATTTAAAAATTTTAGAAGAAACTATAAAAGAAGTAGAAAAACAATTTGGTAAAGGTAGTATTTTTAAATTAAATTCTAATAATAATCAAAATATAGAAACTATTCCAACAGGTTCAATATCATTAGATATTGCATTAGGAATTGGTGGTTATCCTAAAGGTAGAATTATTGAAATTTTTGGACCTGAAAGTTCAGGTAAAACTACTTTAACATTACACGCTATCGCCGAAGCTCAAAAATTAGGAGGCAATGTAGCCTTTATCGATGCCGAACATGCTTTAGATCCTAAGTATGCTCAAACTATTGGCGTTAATATTGATGAACTTGTTTTATCACAACCAGATAGCGGTGAAAAAGCTTTGGATATAGCTACATCTTTAATTAAAAGTGGTAGTATAAGTTTATTAGTTATTGATTCAGTAGCAGCACTAACGCCAGAATCAGAATTAATGGGAGAAATGAAAGATATTAATGTAGGATTACAAGCAAGAATGATGGGAAAAGCAATGAGAATACAATCAGGTATAATTTCTAAAACTAACACTGTTGTAATTTATATTAATCAATTAAGAGAAAAAGTAGGAAGTTTTTATGGAAACCCCGAAGTTACTACAGGAGGAAAAGCATTAAAATTCTTTTGTTCTTTACGTTTAGATATTAGAAAAACATCAGAGAAAATTAAAAATAATGATGATGAAATTATTGGTGTTAAAAGTAATATTAAAATAGTTAAATCTAAAGTTTCAACACCTTTTAAAACAGCAACAATTGATATTATTTATGGTAAAGGTATTTCAAAAATAGGAGAAATATTAGATTTAGCTGTAAATTTAAATTTAATTAAAAAAAATGGCGCTTGGTATAACTATAAAAATGAAAATATTGCTCAAGGAAAAGAAAATGCTAAAATTTTTTTACAAAATAATTTAGAAATTTATAATTTTTTAGAAGAACAAATTAGAAAAAATTATAAAATATAAAAAATTGTTTTTAAAATATAAATAATTATAAAAAATTTTTAAAATAATATTTAATTTTTTAAGATCATCAAAAAACAAAAAAAAATTAAATATAACTTTTTAAAAAAATTCTAAATCGTTTATTAAAAAATAAACAGTTTAGAATTTTTTATGTTCTAAAATGTAAAATATTTGAATTATTTTATATTAAAAAAAAGATTATTTTAATTAATAAATAAAAATACTATAATTTTTTTAATCCATCAAAATAATGTCAAATAAAAGTAGTAAATATAAACTAAAATAATTAAATTTTTTTTTAAAAATAAAAATACAAAAAAATATCCTTAATTAAATTAAGGATGAAGTTTAAAATTATAAAAATTTTTATTATATTTTAAATTCAATATCACAATAAAGAATATTTTTTTGTTTCCCTTGTATTTATTTTAAATTACTTTTAAATCATATTTTTAAGTTTTAATTTTAAAATTAGTACGAAAAAATTTCTAACAGTTCATTATAAATTTAAATGATTTTTATTAAATTATAAGAAATTATATTAGATATCTTTTTGAAAAAATATAAAAAAAATCTAATCTTTGATAATTGTTAAATCTTAAAGATTTATTATGAGGAAATTTTAAAAACAATAATTATCATTAGATTATAACAATTTTTTTAAAACATTTTTAAATCTTTCCTCAATTTATTTAATAGTTATTTCCCTATTATATAAAAACATTAAGTTCAAACTTGAAAATAATAATAAAAAAGTATTAACTTAGTTATAATTAATATTTTATATTTATTTTTAATTAATATAATTTAAAATTTATTTAAAAGAAGATAGTTTATTTTTATAATTTTCTAAATAAATCATTAAAATAGAAATATCAGTAGGATTAATACCTGAAATTCTTGATGCTTGGCCTAAATTATAAGGTTTAATTAAATCTAATTTTTCTTGCGCTTCTTTAGATAAGTTATTAATTTTATGATATTCAATATCATTAGAAATAATTTTGCCTTCTAATTTTAATAATTTGTTGACTTCTTTTTGCGCTTTTTTAATATATCCTTGATATTTTATTTGAATTTCTACTTGTTCAAAAATACTATGTTCAATATTTTCTTCAAAAAAATATTTTAAAAAATTAGCATTTATTTCTGGTCTTTTTAATAATTGTGACAAACTAGTTTTTCCACAAATTAAAGAAGATTTGAAATTTGATAAATGTTTTAAATTTTCTTTATTGGGTTCTATTTGTAAATTTTCTATTTGTTGTAAAACATCTTGAATTTTATTTTTTTTTATTTTAAATTTTTTATAATTTTCTTCACTAATTAAATTCATTTTGTAAGCATGTTCTTTTAATCTTAAATCTGCATTATCATGTCTTAATAATAAACGAAATTCAGCTCTTGATGTTAATAAACGATAGGGTTCGTTAGTTCCTTTATTAATAAGATCATCAATTAAAACACCAATATAAGATTCATTTCTTTTTAGAATAAAAGGTGGTTTGTTTTCAATTTTTAAACTAGCATTTATTCCAGCTATCAATCCTTGACAAGCAGCTTCTTCATAACCGCTAGTTCCGTTAATTTGACCAGCAAAAAAAAGATTTTTTATTTTTTTAGTTTCTAAACTGTGATAAAGTTGATTAGGATTTAAAGCATCGTATTCAATTGCATAACCATATTTAACAATTTCTGAATTTTCTAACCCAGGAATTGTTTCTAAAATTTTATGTTGTACATGTTTAGGCATACTTGTTGAAAGACCTTGTAGATACATTTCATCTAATTTTAAACTTTCTGGCTCTATAAAAATTTGATGTTGGTTTTTATTATAAAATCTAACTACTTTATCTTCTATCGAAGGACAATAACGTGGGCCTTTACCTTCGATATAACCACCATACATAGATGATTGTTTTAAATATTTATTTATAATATCATTAGTTTTTTGATTAGTATATGTTAAAAAACAAGATTCTTGTTTTCCTATTGTTTTAATAGGAGAATCAAAGCTAAAAGTTTGAAAAATATCATCACCATATTGTATTTTAGTTTTAGAATAATCAATAGTATTTTTTTTAACTCTAGGTGGAGTGCCAGTTTTTAAACGAATTATTTCAAAATTATTTTGTTTTAACTGTTTACTAATACCATAATTAGTAGGATTATTATTAGGACCTGATAATATTTTATCTTCACCTATAAAAATTTTACTAGATAAATATGTTCCAGTCGTGATAATTACTGTTTTTGCAAAAATAATACTTTTATTATTTAATTTAACCCCTTCAATTTGATTATTATTAATGATTAATTCTTCTACTAATCCTTCTAATAAAGTTAAATTATTAGTTTTTTTTAATATTGTCAAAATAACTTTAGGATACTTTAATTTATCAATTTGTGCTCTTAAAGCTCTAACAGCTGGCCCTTTAGAACTATTTAACATTTTCATTTGAATTTGAGATAAATCTGCTGCTTTACCCATAATACCACCCAAAGCATCAATTTCTCTTACAACTACACCTTTAGCTGGCCCTCCGATTGCAGGATTACACGGTAAACAACCTATTTGTCCTAAACTTCCAGTAATTAACAAAGTTTTTTTGTTTTTTTTCGCTAAAATTAATACTGCTTCTATTCCTGCATGTCCTCCGCCTACAACAATACTATCATAATTCATTTCTATAAAATCTTCTCCTTTTATTTATTATTTTACATTATCAAAAGATTTAGGTTGATAATTTTTTTGTTGTTCTAAAATTTCTTCATATTCTTTAGAACCTATAATTTTTTTTATTTTGTTAATTGTTTCAGTTAAATTATCATTTTTTAACAATATAAAATATTTTTGTTGTTTTTTAGTTATAAAAACAGTACCTAAAATAGGAAATAAAATTGATATTATTATTATTATAAAAGGATAATGTTCCAATGTATTTAATTGCCAATTTAAAATCAAAAATAAAACACTTATTATAAAACTAACAAAAATATAAAAAGAATATTTTTTTTGAAATTGTAATTGTTTTTCAAATAAAGAAAACATAAAATTAATCCAAATAATATTTATTTTTTTTTGATATAAAATTTTAAATTTTTTATAATATTCTTGATCTACTAATATTCGAAAAAATCCTTTATCTGCTGTATAAACAACAAATTGACGTGAATTTATTAAAGGATTTTTATATTTACTTTGTTCTATATAATAAAACTCTATTTGATGTTTCCCTTTTTCATTCTCAAATTCTTCAATTTTGAAAGGCTCTCCTTCAACAGAATTAAATATAATATCTAACATTTTTATTTTATTATGTTTTTTAAAATTAAATAATTTCATATAAAAAACCTCTTATTTTTTTTAATAATAAATAATTTCTTGACATCTTGTCTTTAACATAAATTTATAACTTATGGCTGCTTCAATTAAGCTCTGACCAAATTCATTATTTATTTATTTAAATACAAGATGTCAAGAAATTATTTATTATTATGTTTAATATTTTGATTAATAATTTCTTAAATTTTTAAAAAAGTTTTTTAAAAGTATTTTATTTTCCTTAGCTAAAAGGCCTGATTCAGTAATTATCTTATGTGGAAATTTAAATTTTAATAAAGAAATTACACTATCAATAGAACCTGATTTATAATTATTAACACTATAATAAACTTTGTTTATTTGAGTTTGAATTAATGCTCCAGCACACATAAGACAAGGTTCTAAAGTAACATAAATATTAATTTTATTTAAACGACGATTTTTAAATTTTTTATTTAATTTTATCATTAATAAAAATTCAGCGTGTCCAAAAAAAATTTGTTTTTTTTCACAATCATTATGTGTTCTTTCGATAATTTGATTATCTAAAACAGCAACAGCTCCAACAGGAACTTCATTTTTATAATAAGCTTTTTTAGCTTCTTTAAATGCTTCTTGCATAAAAAATAAATCTTTATTTAACATAATTTTATTTAATATTATATTTATTTTTGAAATTTATGATATTTTCTAGTTCTTGGTTCATATTTTACAATTGTATTTTCTTCTGTCATTATTATAGGTTCATTATTTTTAGAAGGTTTTTGATTTATTAATCTTTGTGTCCTGTTTGCTGGTTCACCACTTATAGAACAAACACTTCTTAATTTTGTTACTTTATCTGCAATAGCTAATAAAGCAGGCATGGGACCAAATGGTTTACCTCTAAAATCTAAATCTAAACCTGCTATAATAAATTTTATATTTTTATTAGCTAAGTCATCTACAATATCAACTATTTGATTATCTAAAAATTGTGCTTCGTCAATAATGATTACTTCTGTATCAATTTTAATGAAATCTAAAATTTCTTTACTTTTTTTAATAACAAAAGAATTTATAGTATTTAGATTATGTGATACTAATTGTTGTTTTTTTGAAAAACGTGTATCTAAGTGAGACTTAAAAACTAATAATTTTTTATTTAACTTTTTTAATTTTTTAACAATTTCTATTAATTTTTCTGTTTTACCTGCAAACATCGGACCACAAATTATTTCAACTAAATTATTTTTATCATATAACATTGTTTAAAATCCTATTTTTTATTAAATAATTATTTATTTTTAATAATAATTTTTATTTAATTTTATTTTGATAACGTTTATTAAATTTATCTACTCGACCTGCAACTGTAGTAAAGTTTTGTTTACCTGCATAAAAAGGATGACAATTAGCACAAATCTCAATATGAATATTTTCTACTGTAGTATCAATAACATGTTGTTTTTTACAAGTAGCACAAACTAATGAAATTTTTTTTAATATTGGGTGTAATTTTTTTTTCATTTCAAATAACTCCTATTATGTTAGTTAAATTCTTATTAAAATTTATTATTAATAATAAATAATTACATTTTATATATTATATTAAAAATTAAAAAAGTTAATTTTTTATGTTTATTAATGTAATAATTTAAAATAAAAATAAATAATATAAACATGATAACTAAATTTTATATATCAAAATTTATTATAACATAATAAATAATATTTTTTTATATTTTTAAAGGAAAATTTTTAGATAATGAAATAACTTTTTGTTTTAAATTATTCAAATAATTTAAATCATTATGATTTTTTATTGCTTCATCAATAAAATCAGATACTTGTGAAAATTCATTTTCTTTAAAACCTCTAGTTGTCATTGCAGGTGTGCCTAATCTAATACCACTTGAAACAAGAGGGGATTCTTTATCAAAAGGAATAACATTTTTGTTTACTATAATATTAACTTTATTTAAAATATTAGATATTTTTTGACCAGTAAAATTTGGATTTTTACTTTTTACATCTACTAAAAATAAGTGGTTTTCAGTACTTTTGCTAATTATTCGATAACCTTTTTTTTGTAAATTTTCAGCAAAAAAGCAAGCATTTTTTAATATTTGTTTTTGATATTTAAAAAAATCAGAATGTAAAGCTTCTTTAAAAGCTACAGCTTTAGCTGCTATTATATGCATTAAAGGCCCACCTTGTCCACCAGGAAAAACAGCTTTATTGATTTTTTGTATTATTTCTTCATTATTAGTTAAAATTAATCCTCCTCTTGGTCCTCTTAAAGTTTTGTGTGTAGTGGATGTTACTACATCGGCTTCAGCCTCCAAAGGACAAGGATGCAAACCACTTGCTACTAAACCTGAAATGTGTGCTATATCTGCCATTAAATAAGCATTAACTTTGTTAGCAATTTTACGAAAAGCTTTAAAATCAATAATTTTTGAATATGAAGAATATCCTGTAATAATTAATTTTGGTCTTACAACTAAAGCTATTCTTTCAACTTCTTCATAATCAATTGTTTCTGTTTTAGGATTTAATCCATAAAAATAAGATTTATAATATTTTCCAGAGAAATTTATTTTACTACCGTGTGTTAAATGTCCACCATCTGACAAAGACAAACCTAAAATTTTATCATTAGGTTTTAATAAGGCTTGAAAAACAGCCATGTTGGCTTGCGAACCAGAATGAGGTTGAACATTAGCATATTTAGATTTAAAAAGATTATTAACTCTTTGAATAGCTATTTTTTCTATTTGATCAATATACTCACAACCATTGTAAAATCTTTCTTCAGGATAACCTTCGGCATATTTATTAGTTAATATTGTTCCTTGAGTTTTTAAAACATCTTGTGAAACAAAATTTTCTGAAGCAATTAAATTTATACTTTCTTTTTGACGTTTTTCTTCTAATTTAATTTGTTCTAATATTTCTTGGTCTTTTATATAAAAATTGTTTATTTCTTGTTTCATGATTAAAAAACCTCTTTTTTTAATAAAATTCAAAATAAATAAAAAACTATTTAAAATATTTAAAATCTGATATATTTTATTTAATTTTAAAATTATAAATTTTATATTAAGTTATTTTTTTCTAATATTATGTAATATTAGAAATTAAAGATAATATAGATAAAATATTTAATTAGGGTATTTAAATATTTAATTATTGGATATTTAAAATTATCAACTTAATTAATCATTAAGATAACAAAAACCCAACTTCAAAAAACTAAAAAGTATTTAACTAAGCAAGCTTCAGCTCACATAAAAATATAAAGTCGTAATTTAAAGTAACTTTGATCTTCCTAAAAATAACTACTTTTTGATAGTTAAAAAATTATGTCAATAATAAATTCAAAGAAAAAGAAGAAAAATTATATTAGCCGTAGAAAATTCAAACATAATCTTAAGATTAAATTAGGTAAATTATGCTCTTTACCCCCTACAAAGGTGCCCAGGAGGGATTAAAGAAGAGGTGTTAACAACCTTTACAAGGTAAAAAAGGAACTAAATTTCAAACTTTAAATTAATTTGAAAGTTACAAAAAAGGGTGGAGAATAATGTAATATCTCTACAATTTAATTAATCAACGATTATAAACTTTCGAGAAAATTAAAGCAACTTCACAAAATAAAATAAAAAATTATAACCACCCCCGTATACTTGTAAACTTGATTGTACGATGGAAGTGGTATAAAGTCCAGAGCATAAAATAGCTCAAAAACAAAAAAGCGATTGAATACTATCAAGATTAATAATTAATTATTTTCTATATAAAATAAGTTGTAAAAAAAATAATAGTGGAACAAAATAATATATTTATTGTACTTAATAAAAAATACTTTAAAACCTTTTTATGTTTAAAATTATTATTAGATGTTGCAACAATAATTTCTGGATTATTATTTTCAAAAGAAGATAAATTTACTTCATTGCATAAAGAATTATTTGTATTTTGTGAATTAGATGCTTCAGGCAATTCAGACATTGATAAAAAATTTACGCTAGGAATGGTTTTATTTTTACTACTAATAACTTCAAAAAAAGCATACATTTTTTTATTATTATTTGGATTTATTTTTTCTTGTTTAGATTTTATTTCTTCTTGTTCTAAATTTTTATTTATAGATAAATCAATGTTTTTTGTTATTTCTTTTTCTTCTCTTGCAGCATAAATCTTTATATTTTGATTATAATTAACCAAAAATAAAATTAAAATTATAAAAAATTTACTTAAAAAATAAAATTTTTTAGTAAAAATATTTTTCAATTTTTTTATAACACCCCACTTTCTATTTTGGAATTTTATAATTTGATTTTAACAATTATATTATAACAAAATTAAATTATTTAATTTAAATTTTATTTTAAAAAATGTTATAATTTATTTAAAAGTTTAAAATAAATTAGTTAAATGGAGTAAATTAAATAAAATGGAAATTTATTTAAAAATTAAATCTATTTTAAAAAGTGATAAAAAAAACTTATCTAAAATTAATAATTTTTTAAAAAAACAAGGTTTTAAAAAAGATATTATTGATGATTTTGGAGTAATTTTTTCCGAAAATCAAGAAATTATTGGTACAGTCGGTAGATACCGCAATAATTTAAAATGTTTAGCTATTAAAAAAGAATATCAAAAACAAAATATCTCTAATCAATTAATTACTTATATGATAGAAAAAATTTATCAAAAAGGTTTTAATGAAGTTTTTGTTTTTACTAAAAATGATTATTTTTTTATTTTTCAAAATTTAGGTTTTGAATTACTTTATGGTAATGACAATTTTGGTTTTTTTACTAATAGAAATGATTTATTTTTAAAATATATTAATTATCTTCGAAGTAAAACTAAAATATCTCATAATAGCGGAGTTATTGTCCTTAATGCTAATCCTTTTACAAAAGGACACGAATATTTAATTAAAAAATCTTTACAAATAAGTGACATAATTTATCTTATCGTAGTTAAAGAAGAAGGTTCTTTTTTTGATTATCAAAAACGTTTAGAAATGGTTAAATTAGGTGTAAAAAAAATAAAAAATGTAATTGTTTTAGAAGGTAGTAATTACTTAATATCCAAAAACGTTTTCCCTTCTTATTTTTTACCTTCTACAAAAGAAGTTATTGAACAACAAACTATACTAGATACGTATATTTTTGTTAATTACATTGCTAAAGTTTTAAAAGTTAAAAAAAGATTTGTTGGGGAAGAACCTTATTCTATGACTACTAATCAATACAACAATACTATGAAAAATATTTTAAAAAATAATAATTTAGAATTAATTATATTTCCTAGACTTAAATTCGAAAATAAATATATTTCAGCTACTCAAGTTAGAAAATTATTTGTTTTGGGTCAATTTAATAAATTATCATCTTTAATCCCCAAAACAACTTTAAATTATTTAAAAAAATTAGATTATTTAGAATATCAAAATAATATTTATTTAATAAAATTAGTCGACAAACAATATTAATAAAATAAAAAATTTAATCAAATTAATATCAATTTTAAACCTTATATGTTAAAATCATATTAAGTCAATTATTTTTAAAAAAATTTATAATAAAAAATCAAAGATAGTTGTAACAATAATCAAAATAATCATAATTAAATATATTTTGACTTTACGAAACGAAATAAAAGGAGCAATATGTATATATATAGCTTTATATATAAATATTTAGAATATAAATTACAGAAAATAATTATTATTATATCAGTTTTATGTATAATCATAAATTATATTTTTTATTATTATTTACATCATTATTTCAATTATATTAATTATTTATTTTATAGTTTTTTAGATGTACCGAATAAAATATGTTTAAATTTTAATAAAAGAGCTTTAAATACAAGCGTTAATAATAAAATATATTTAAAATTAATTAAAAAATAAGTAATAACAAAACACATAATAATTTAAAAATATAAATATTTATATTTTATAATAAAATAAATAATAAAAATAAGGAGAATTAATTAAAATAATGTTTTCTAATGAAGTAAAAAAAATTCAACACCCAAAAATTAAAAATTTTCTTTTAGAAATTCAAGCAAGATATTATAATTATAATCAAATGCCAAAAAAAGAATGGTTCACTAATAACATTCCTGAATCTTGTTATTCTTCTTTAAAATCAATGAATAACAATTTAAAAAAAGAACTAATAGTTAAATTTACTCATATAGATGAAGATAATCCTGAGTTCTTTTTACAACCAAAACAAATTATTAAAGTTTTAGAATATGAAATTTTAATTAATAACGAAGAAAAACAAAAACCTTTAATTTTAATACATGAATTTAGACATGTTAATGAAGTTGAAAGCAATCAATTTCGAAAAAATAACAATATACTATAAAGATACTATAAAGATCATTTAAATATAAATGATCTTTTTTTATTGTTTTTTATATAAATTTTTTATTAAAAAAAAATTAATCAATAAATTCAGAAAAAAACAAAACCTATTATATTCTAATACAAAAATAATTTATTTTTAATGAATTATAAATAAAAATCAACATATTTTTACAATTTATATAACAAAAAAGTTAAACTGTTTATTTTTGAATTAACAGTTTAACTTGATTTAAATTGTATTTAATTTTATTTTGTATTCTCTAATGGTTTAATTTTTCTGGATTTACATTAATTTTTTATATATTGATTATTTTATTTTAATAATTAAATAACTGATAAATCCATAACTGCTGATAATTTTATTTTACCTTCATTTGTTAAGTATCTTTTTTGTGCATCCCAAAGTCCAGCTTCTTCCATTGCTTGCTGTTTTATTTTAAATTGAATTTTTAATTTTATTACTTTACTTTTTGCATATTGTTGTTTAAATTGGTCCTGTAATGATGAGTCGTTTTCAGCTTCTTTTCTAGTAATTAATTTATTGTTTTTACCATTTAGTGGATGAGGACCTTCTTGTAATAATATATTACCTAATGAATTAACATTATTTCCGCTATTATTTGGTAACTCATGAGTGTTTTGTATTAAAGTAAATGCATCGGGTGAATCGTTATTCGTTACATTATCCTTTTTCACAAAAAATTGTATTGGTCCATTTTGCTCAAAATATTGTTTTTGTTCAACAGAATCATCGTTTAGTGATGTTTTATGAATTACATATTCGTGTATTTGATTTAAAGCAACATATAAATTTTTTTCAGCAAGAACATTATCTTTGAATTTTATTAAATAACATTTTGTTACTATTCCATCATTTTGAAGTTTTGGATAATCATTAACTATTTCAAAAGTTTTTGAAGTTACTAAATCTTTTGTATGAAAACCTGTTTTTTCCCATTGTATTAAAGAATCACTTTCTTGTACTAATTCTGTACATTCAAAATCGTTTTGTATTGCTGTTTCATCCTTCATAACTACTTCAGGTCTTTTGTCTACATCAAAATTAATTGTAACTTTTTTATAAAGTTGAAATGCTTGTCCAAAAACAGTTATAACCATTATTAAAGGAAGAACCAATAATAATAAATTTATAACTTGTTTAATAATTTGTTTATTATTTTTTATCATTTTACATCCCTTTATTTTTTTATTTTTTTTAAATTATTTTATGTTTTTTTACTTATAAATATTTCTTTGATCTAGTATATCTTTCTTTTGGTTATCAAAAACATTTTGTAAATCTTCTTTAATAATTTGTTTTGATGTTTTTTGTTCTTGTTGTGAATTTGAATTATATCTTTTAATTGCTTTAATACTTGATATTCTTATAAATTTTTCCATATCACGAAATGTTTGTAATTCAGGAAATTTTTCAATTTCAACTGCTATTGTATTAATTAAATAATCAATCGCTTCTTCTGATATTAAGTTATCTCTTTTTAATTTTTCAATAAATACTTGATTAAAATACTTTTTGCGACCTTCTAAATCTAAAGGTTTTACTTCTATTTTATAATCAAAACGAGATAAAATAGCATCATCTATATCTTCTAAATGATTTGTTGTCCCAATCCAAAAAACTTGTTTTTGATTATTTTGATTTTCAATAGAAGTCAAAGAATTTTTAAATTTTGTAACAATATTTTTAGTAGATTGATTTTCGGCTTTTTTTAAACTACCCCAAGTATTTTCACATTCATCAATACAAATAATAATTCCTCTATCCGTGTTTTGTGTTTTTTTAAATAAAGCATCTACCATTTTGATGCCTTCTTTAGAATTATATTTTTGGAAATTAGTTCCATCAATTTCAATATAATGAAAACTTGTTGTTTTCGCAAGAGCTCTCGCAAGTGTTGTTTTTCCTGTACCTGGAACTCCATGAAAAATAACTCCAGTTGGAGATTTTTGTTTAAAGTCTTTTAAAGAAAGTGAAAAAGACATGCAAGTTTGCAAATCACTTAGAGCTAATTTTTCTCTTTGTAAACCAATTAATTGTTCTAAACTCATTAAATTATTATATTTAGGAGTATTAAACCTGTATATCAATTTATCTATTTCTGCTTCATATTCTGTTAAATCTTCATTAATATTTTCTCCTCCGAGTTGTTTTACAATTTTTGCCATTTGGTTATTAAAATTTTGATTTGTTTCTTGTTGTAATAATTTAGAATTTTGATTTGTTTCTTGTTGTAATAATTTAGAATTTTGATTTGTTTCTTGTTGTAATAATTTAAAATTTTGAAAATTTTCTGTTAAATAATTTTTGATTTCTTCTAATGTATCATCATCTATTATTATTGTTCTATTTGATAGTTCTATTTTTAATTTTTTTTTATTAAAATTTAAAAATCCTAATATATACAATATATAAAATAAGAAACAAAAGAAAATAACGATTAATAATAAAAATACAAAAATGTTGTATAAATTGAATTTTAATTTTTTTTTCAAGAAATACCAACTTTCAATAAATTATTATTTAAAATTTTTTATAGTTTTTTAACTTTATTGGAAATTTTATTCATTCAATTTTTATTTAAATGAGGTTTGATTATTATTAAAATTTTTATGTCAAAAATTCAATTATTTTTTTTTTAAATTCTTCTTCTTTTTGTTCTTCTGAAATTGTTAAATTGTTTAAAGATTCTCTTATTTCTGTGTATTTTAATATTTTTGAATCTTTTATATTTGAATCATACTCTTCTTCTATTATTGGTATTTTTTGTATCTTTTGTGTGTCAAATAAAAAATCGATTGATGATATTTCTTTTTTTAAAAATAATGAATTTTGATTTATTAATGTGCCTTTAGCTGTTTTATTATTTTTATCATAATCTATTTGTGGTGGCGATAACTTATTATTAATGTCATTTTCTTTTTCCCATTCGAAAAAAACTTCTTTTTCTATAATTTTTATTATTTCTATTTGTTGTTCATTTCCACATTCATCATTATTTATAATATAAATATCATTTGTAAATTTAATATAATCAAATGGAAATAATTTTACTTTATCTAAATTATGTTGATCAATTAATCTTTCTATTAATTTAAATATTCTTTTAATTTTTTTAAATGATTGCTTTGTTAATGATTGCTTTGTTGATATTACTGGTTGTTTATTTTCTAATGTTGATGCGTCGTGTCTAACATCTTTAATAACAATTTGTTTACTTGTCTCTGGTGGTAATTTTAATAGTGAGTCTGTTTGACTATCGAATTCTTCCCAAGTTGTCCTATAAAACCATTTACCTGTTGATACTTGTGCTCTAACAACATAATCTACTATTATTTCACCGCAATAATTTTTATTTTTAATTTTTTTGCTAAATTTTTCTTGTTTATCGTTACTTTTTGTTAAAAAATCATCAATTTTAATCTTTGTGTTGTCTAATTTCAAAATGTTTTCTTTTATAAAGTTTTCAAGTTCTTCATTGTTAGCACAAAATACCTTGGATTTAAAGTTTTTTAAAAAATTATCTATATTTGTTTTTATATAATTATTATCTTTATATATATGAGGAAGTTCAAGAACAAATTTTACTTCTATTTCATTAGAATAATCTGGATGTTGAATTTTTGCTGTTGTATCTGTAATATTTGTTATTAATAGTTTTGATACAAAATCATTGTTTAAATTACTATTTAAATCACATAATTTTTGTTTAATCACTTTTTCAATATCATCATCTTTTTTTATCGTTCCTAAATCAGTATTTATCAATTCTTCTTCAATTTCGTCATGAATAATTATATTTTCAAAATTTTTAATAGATTCTGATACATCAATAATACATTGATCAATTTTCTTTTCAAATGTATTATTGTCTATATTTTTTATATATAAAAACTGTGATATCAAAAACCTTTGTTGTCCTAGAGTATCGTTATTCATAATATAATTATCATAAAATCTTTTGTTTTTATGTTTTATTATTTCTAACATATCCGAAGAAGAATATGGTTGATCTTTTTCAAAAATTTTTGTAAAAAATTCATTTTCCATCAATTCTAAACGTTTATTCGAAGTTTGACCTGCTTTATTTATTGTTTGCATTGTATAGCGATATTTAGGTACTCGTTTCAAACCATAAAACACACTAAAAATTGCTTCCCAGTAGGCTTTATAAATTATTTCATAATTAAATTCAGAAGTTGGAATCAAAAAATCTACTATTATATTTTTTTTATAATCTTTTTGATATTTTTCATCATAATTATTTATTGAAAAAACAGATAATGAGTATAGAAACAAAAAAGAAAATAAAAATAAACAAATAATATATATATTTTTAATTTTATTCATATATAAAAATACTCTATATTTCATAAATTTTTTTATTTTAATTTTTATTTAGATTTTTAATTTATTTTTAAATAATTAATTTTTTTCATAACCCAAGATTTTAATTTTATTCAAATAAATAAGTAAAGAAATAGAAAAAATGAAAGTGAAAGAAACAGTCATAATTAATAAAAAATATTGGTTTGTTTTTTCTTTTAATTTTAATTCTTCTTTGATTTTTTTTAATTTTATTGTATTTTTATCTAATTTTTCTTTCATTTGTTCATAATTAATATCTCGTGGTTTTGATGTTTCATGATTTTTTTCTTTTTTTGATGTTTGTTCTGATTCAATTATTTTTTCGTTAGATTTTTGTTTTTTTATTTCTTGTCTTTCTTGTTTTACTTCTTGTTTTAATTTTTCATATTCTTTTGTTTTATCTTTTTGTCTTTTTTCTAATTTATCATTTTCTAATTGTAAAGATATTTTTTCATTTTCTAATGAAAGTATCGATGTATAAAGTTCTTTTTTTTGATTTTTTAACGATTCGTTTCCGACTGTATCTAATATTGTATCAATTTTTTGTATAAAAGGAATTGGAAGTTCTTTTAAAAAAATACTACTAGGCATTTTATATAAAAGATATAAATTAAAAAAAATAAACAAAATAATATGAAATAAAACTAATATAATTTTAACTATTTTAAATATTAAAAATATAAAAGAATTATTATTTTTTTTGTTTTTTTCAGGCTTTTTGTTATTTACTTGTGGTAAAAATTTTTTAATTTCAAATTTATATTTACCTTCTTCTTTCTTTATAAATAATATCAATTTAATAATATTTTTGAATGATATTTAAAAGATAGAAATTTTTTGTAAATTTAAATTATTTTTTAAAAAATAAAAAATTTTAAATTATATTCTTAATATTTAAATAAACAAAAAAATACATCAAAAAAAATCAAAACAAAATATTAATTTAAAAAATATTTCCCCAATAAAAAAATTATTTAATACAAAAAGAATGAAAAATATAAGAATATTTATATTAATACATAATTATTATTTACATTTTAATATTAACATAAAAAAAATTAATTACAAACGAAACACTAAATATTAAAGTTTTAACAATAATGAAATTATTTTTTTCAAAAAATGTTATAATTTAAATAATATAATAAAATAAAACAATTTTTTGTAAAATTTTTAATAAAATTAAATTTATTTTTTATAAATTTTTATTTGATTTATCTTTACATATTATAAAAATTTAAATATTATAAAAAAATGTTTTTTAGTAATAAATAAAAAAAATAAATAGGAGAAAAAATATAAATGTATCAGAATCAATATATAAATAGTGAAAATTTTTATAATTGTAAATTAAGTCCAATACAATTAACTTTAGTTATTTTGATAAGTATTTGTACTTTAGGTATAGGATGGTTTATGATTTATCCTTTATGTAAAACTATAGCTTTTAATAGTGGTATTAATTTACAATTTTTAATACAAAAACAATTTTCGGAAGAAATAAATAATTTACAAAATCAAATTAAAAAAATAGAAGAAAATATTGATTTTATAGAAAGAACAACATAAAATGATGATATATAAAGAAAACAAAGAAGATAAAAAAAATATTTTTTCATTAAATATAATACAAATAATTATTTTATGTATATATATAATTTTAAGAGTAACATTAAAGTTATTTTTAAAAACAGAGAATGAAATATCCGATTATCCTTTTATTTATAATTACATAAGTTTAATATTAGAAAGTTTATGGATTTATTTATGGGAAACTGCTTACAATGGTAATGAAATATTTCAAAAAAATAAATATTCAATTATGCAACTAGAAATTCAAAAACAAAAATTATATGAAAATTTAAAAAATTTACAACAAAAAGAAACCTTATTATTAATAAACAAAAACAAAAAATAATAATAAAAAAAACTGCACTATTTATTATAAAAATAAATAGTACAGTTTTTTTTGATTTCAATTATATTTTTGTTTATTGATTAATTAATAATTATATTATTATTTAAATAAAAATATTGAAATTTTTATAAATTAAATATTTTTTTCTATATTAATAAATTATAAAAAATAAAAAAAAATTAAAATAATTATGACATATATATAATTCTAAAACTAATACTATAAATAACAAACATAATAGGACCAACAACTCTAGTTGCAATCATAGAAAACGGCAATAAATATTCTCTATGACTTACTGACATTATTCCAAAATTACCAGTACCCCCAATACTATATCCAGAAATTCCGGATGTCAAAGATGCTTCTAATTCATAAAAACCAAATCTTTTAGCAATTATAAATGTTATAAAAATACTCATTAATAAAGCAAAATTAACCATAAATAACATTCTATAATCTGTTATACATTCTAATAATTTTTTAAAATTAGTTGTAAGTCCTAAACCAGTTAAAACAGGAACAGTAAAAATCGTACTAATTAATTTACCAGTTTGTTCAACATAAATTTGATGTTTAATAGATATTAAATTAAATATTTTAACAATTAATAACAAAATAATCACATAAACCATTGCATCTAATTGTAAAATTATTATTTGACTACTAATTAATTGATTAATTATAATACCTAAAGAATAAAACCCAAGAATAATGAATAATCCTGTGCCTATATTTTGATAATCTAAATGAGGAATTGATTTTAAATTATTATCTATAGAAAATGTATCTTTTGTTAAATTCCCTTTACCACTAAATTTAGTTTTATCAAATAAAAAATATAAAAATCCAGCAAATATAATACTTAAAATTCTAATTAAAAGTAAGGGCGGCAATAAATAACTTCTTATTTCGCTTGCCGTTATCGAAGGAAAAGCTTCCTTAAAAATTCCATTTGAAAAACCATTAATCCCTAAATTTGTACCTCCATTAGTTAAAGGAAGACAAATATAAAAAACAGAATCTAATAAAGAATTTTTAGAATATTTGGCAAATATTGGAGGACATCTATAATTCAACAAATAACCTATAAAAGATGTTAAAATAATAGAAGAAAAAATAACAATTAAAGTCAAAGGAATAAATTTAAAAAGAGATTTTTTTAATAATTCTCTATTAACACTTAAAATACTCCCTGAAATTACAATAGTTATAAAAAACTGAGAAAAATTAATACCAACATTAGGTAATTCTTCAACTGATAGATTATTAGTTAATTTATTAAAAAAAAGTTTATCAAAAAAAATAGCCACTGTTTCTGGTATAATTTCTTGATGTACCAAAAAAGATGGCACTATAATACAAAGTAAAAAACTTAATCCTAATTTATTTAAAACTGGTACATTTTTTCCAATAAAATTTAAAGAAAATCCTATTACCATGCAAATAAATAAAGGAGTTAATAAAGGATGCCATAATTTAAATATTAAATCAGGTTTTTTATAAATATAAAAAATATTAATAATCATTGTTATAACAAAAATCAGAAACATAAAAATATTAATACCAAAAATTTTTATGTTTTTCTTTTCATGCATATTATAAAAACCACCTTAAAAAAAATTTTCATTTTAATAATATAATACTATAATAACAAATTATTATAAAAAAAATATTGATTTTTTTATTAATTTAAAACCTATTTAATTTTTCATTATTTAGTCTTGAACTTAAAATTTTGTAAATTAGAAAAATTAAAATAATAAAATAATATAAAATGATTTCTATTAATATTATTATTTTTATAAAATTATAATAAAAAAATAAAATATATAAAATCAAACCAGTTTTTTAGTAAAATTAAAGAAAAAAAATAAAAATTAAATCCTTTTTTTATCCTATTAATCTAAATTATTTATTAAAAAAACAGATAAATTAGAAATCTTTTTTTATTTAAATTTATGTTTATTTTATAAATATTTTGATAGAAAATTATCAATTTTAGCATATTTATTTATTTGGTATAATATTTATTTTGTTATTATATTATTGTGTTGATTTGTAAATTTAACAATTTTGAAATATTTTCTTTAAATTGTGCTAATTTAAGTGATTTTTATATTTTTTTATTATGACATAAAAAACAAGTTAAATTTTTTTTAATTAATTAAAAAATAGATAAAATCTATTTTTTTAAAATGAATTTTTCAAAATGAATATGATTAACTAAATATTTTGAAATATAGTAAAATTAAAGACATACTAAAAGAATTAAAATTAGAATATGATTAATTATAAAAAAATAAAGATATAAAATTATTATGATTATCTTGATTTTTAAAACAAAAAAGAACCTTTTAATAGGTTCTTTTTTTTAAAAAATATAAATTTTAATATTACATTCAATAATCAAAAAATTTTAAATTTTAGTTTTGTAAAAGTTCATTATTTTATTAAAAAACTTATTTTAAAAAGATAAAAAATAAAAAATTATTATTCTTTCTTGTCGAAAACTTGGACTTCACGATACAAAGTATAATTACTTCTTGGTAAATCTTGAGAACCGATTGGTTTAATTCCTTTTTTATCTAAATATTGAATCAATTCTTCAATAACCTTATTTTTATTTTGAAAAAAATTAGAAGCAAAAACACGCCAGAATTGCCAACCATTACGTTCTAAAGTTCTTTGTCTATTTAAATCATAACTATGATATTGATCGCCATCACATTCAATAGCAACCCTTAAATCATAATCACCTTCCACCACTAAATCAATTCTGTAATTACCTACTTTAAGTTGTGGAATTACTCGATAACCTCGTTCTATTAAAATATCATACATTTCTTTTTCAAAATCAGTTTCACATAATAATCTTGAATCAATAACTTTTTTATCATCTTGTAAAAAAGGTGTTTTAAAATGAGTTATAAGTTTCCGTCTTAAAATATCATGCGAACTTAATTGTTCATTATTTAACTCGATACTACGTACTAAATACATACGATCGCGAGCTCTTGATGCTGCTACATTAAAACGTTGTTTAGCATCTTCTTTAGTTAATGGATACGGTTTTTTTCGTTGAGGATAGAAAGATACTACTAAAGATATGAACATAATATTTCGTTCTTCACCTTGAAATACTCTTGCATTGCCGCATTTAATTTTATGTTTTTTGATATTAACTACTGATAAATCTTGATAAATAAGTTCAGTAATATAATTCGCTTGTTGATCACCTTTTAAAGTAACAACACCAATGGTTTTATCTTTCATTCGAGGATTATCACATATTTTTTTGATTTCATCCAAAATAAAATGTGCTTCAGCTTTATTAATATCCATATTTTTATTATCGCAATAACCATCAGTAATTAAAACATCAATTAATGGAGGATCTAAGCGTTCAGATATTGTAGGATAACGCATTGGTTTGATTTGGTGATGATAAAATTCGCGATTAGAATATTCAATAATAGGAGCTACAGATCGAAAATGTTCTTTTAACATAATTTTTTCATGAGCGAATACTACTTGAAAAAGTTCATAAATAGATGTTCCTGTATTCATATGACCTCTATAACGTTTCACTTGAGAATTTAACAAATGTTTAGTTAAATCATTTATTTTATCAATATTATAGAAAATATCATTAGGACCAACTTGTTTATCATCACCTACAATTAAAATTTTTTCTGCTCTTAATAAAGATGGTAAAGCAGATATATCTGATTGAGAAGCTTCGTCAATAATAACTAAATCAAATGTACCGAATTGAGAAGGTAATATTTCAGAAATTTTGTTATGAGGCATAATAAAACAAGGAATTGCTTTTGAATCAATTATTTGTTTTAAAGCTTTGTTAGCTTGATGACGATATGATGCTGATCTTTTTCCTGTTCCTTTTCCTATTTTATTGATACAAAGAACAAGAGATTGAAGTGCTGATTCAATATTAGGATTCATTTTTTGAAAAACTTGTAACCAAGTTCGTCGTTCAACAACTTTTTCATAAGTTATTTTTAGATCATTAATTTTTTCTAAACGTTCCATTTCTATTTGTTGTAAAGTATTTCCAGTGCTTAATTGTGCTAAATAAACCTCTAACTGACGAAACAACCAACCATTAACCCAATCAGAAGGAATTAAAGGATCATCTTCGCCATTTATTACAGGTTGAGAACGTAAAGCTTGAGCCCATAAAATTGCTCCAGAATTTTCAATTTTTTGACATACTTCTAAAATAACATCGAATTGTTTTCGTAACTCTTGTATATGAATTAATTCTTGATTTAAAATATCAAATTGATTTTTAAAATCAGACAATGAAACTAAAGTATTGCCACATTTTTCTTCTATAAATTGATATATTCGCCAAAATATATCACTCGAAGAGGTATTGAAAAAATTCATTATTTCTGTTTTTTGATTCAAATATTTGGTTAAATTATTTAATTTTTGATGTTGTTCTAACATTTGAGAAATTTCTTGTAAAATTTCTAAATTATCAGGAATTTGATTTATCAAGTTATATTTAGGAAATAATTCAACAAATAAAGTTATAATACGTTGTTTTTGTTGAATTTTTTGAATCAACATATAATAATGATCACAATTTTTTTTAATTTCAAAGAATAATGCTTCATTAGATGTATGAGAGATAGGTTGTAATGATAAATAATTTCTTAAACTATTATTCCAAATAATAACTAATTTCTCAACTTGTCTTTTTAATTGAAAATATTCATATACATGTTCCCAATCATTTTTTGTTTTAGGCAGATTATTAATAATTTTAATAGTTGATATTTTTTCTTGAAGTATTTTGGTACGAGATGTTTGCCAAAAACCAAAAGCAGATTTACCTTTAATTTTTCTATCAATAACATTCATTATTTCAACATCGAAAGCTAAATCTATATCACTAGTTACTGGTTTTAAAATAAATTTATCTAGTTTTTCAGCTAATATTTGTGATTCTTGATAAAAATCATTAAATTTTTCTATTTGTAATTTCGTTAACGATTTGTTTAATAATTCGCTTATTTTGTCATGCCACTTAAAATTTATACTATTTTGATTAATAATTTTGCTTAAATTAATATATTGTTCAATTTCTACAGAAAGAGTAGTTACCATTTTATAAGTATCAAAATTAGTATTAACTAAAGGATGTATAACTCCTATATTAATTTTATCTTGAATTTGATTATAAATAATTAAATTTTTATGAGTATCTTCTAAAATATTTATAATATTTTTGGGAATTTCTAATAATTTAATTTGACAATAATTTAAATAATTAGCTACATTTATACGTGCTAATTTTAATTGATGAATATTTTCTGATGAAAATAAAGGTTTATTATTCAGTTCAATACGATCTAATAACCATTCATTAGATTGTTGGGATTTGTTTTCTGAAAGAAAAAGAGCAGCTTCAGTTGGAGTAAATTTTTTTAAACAATTATCAATATTTAAAATAATAGGTTCAAACTGTTTTCGCATTAATTCATCAATTTTTCTTTCAATAGAATTAATTTCGCTATGCAAATAATCTAGTTTTTTTGTTAAATCCTGAATTTCTTGACGATAAACATCTTCATTAATAGAATTAATTGTATTTTCAATAATAGTAATTGTATGCTCCAATTTTTTACGATCTTCTTGATCATTAGATAATAAACTAACTGCCAAAGGCCGAATAGAAGATAATAATTTATTTCGTAAAACACTTAAAGCTGTTTTTTTGGTCGAGGTAATTAATACTCTTTTCCCTAAAGTCAGATAATGAGACAAAATATTAGCAATAGTATGAGTTTTACCAGTTCCAGGAGGACCTTGAATTACTAAACCTTCATAAGATTCTAATTTTTGAATAATTTTTAATTGTTCCTCATTAGAAGGCATAGTAAAATATAAATCAGCTATTGGTTGTTTTTTTTCAATATCATCATTGTCTGAATTTGTAAGATCAGATTGACAATAAACTCCTCGAAATTTAGTTAAATTTAATTGTGGGCGTACTTTAGCAGGTTCAGTTAATAAAGCTGAAATTCCTTCAGGTAAAGACAAAGGTTCACCATCAGCATGTTCTAAAGATTTTTGCAATTGATCTTGAAATTGTTCTAGATCATGGAATAAACTTTCATTACTTCGAGGACGAAGAAAAATAACCCAAGTATCAGTAATTTGCATATTATTAGAAAACGAAGGTAAAGTACGTTTTTCATTGATTTCTTTTAATAAATATTTTCCTTGAGGATCTAAATAACTCGCAGCTAATTGAAAAATATTGCTGAAAGTTTGAGAATTATAAAAATAAACAAAATGATTATCATTTTTAACTAATATTTGTTTCAATTTTTTCCATTCATCTTCTAATTTTTGCGCTCCTGAATTATAAGTATATAAATCTAAACAAATCTGAGGTTTACCTTTTAATTTTATTTCTATAGCTTCGGTTTGTTCATTCATGTTAATATCCAGTGCATGTGTAATTAAAGGATAACGAACATTTTGAATTTCTTTTCCGTTGTCCATTTGCCAAATTACTATTCCGAAACCTAAAACTAATTCTTTTTCACAATCTTCTTCTGAATTTTTAAATTCTTGTTCTAACTCATATAAATTTTTATATAAAACACGTGTTTGGGAACGTTTTTTTTCTATTAAAGTCCAAGGATACCAAATAGTATGTAAATAATGATCAAATTCTTCTTTAAGATTAGGTTTTTGTTTTAAAAAATCATTTAAAGTCATAAAATCATTATCAGAATATCCATTCAAATTAATATTTAATAATAATTTTTTCTTAATAATTTGAGATATAGGAATCTTTGGTTTTAATGAAGGTTCATGGTTATAATCATTAGAAATTTCTAACCATGTTTTTAAAATTTTGCCACATTCTTCTAATGGTGCAGGATTTGGTAATGATCTTTCAACAATTATCCAAAGATCTTTGTCAAAATCTTGAGATTTCACATAAACTCCTGGTAAGTCATTTAACATATGTTCAAAATAATGAAACTCATGATCAGTAACATCTGATAAATAAGTTTCTGATGTTTTTTGAACTTTTTTGACAAACTCTATTAAAGATGATAATCTTTGATGTTTAATTGTCATACAACAGTTATAGTTCCTTTCTAGGTTAAAAATTATATTTCAATATTTATTTATTATCGAAAATAATTAAAATTTTTTAAATTATCTATAAATTTTGTTATCCATAATAAAAAAATATTTTTAAAATTAGTACAATATCTGAATTGTTATTTTATCTTAGAACATATATTTTAAATTTACAAAAAATTTATTAATTTATTATTTGATTAATCATAAATAAGAAAAAAATAAAATGATAATTTTACTTTATAATTTATAATATATTTTTTAATTAAATTACAAAAAATAAATATCAAAATATAATCAAATTATTAAAATCTAAAAATTTAATTAAATATTTTAATATTAACAATAATGAATTATATTTATATAATATTTCATTATATTATAATCAATATGATTTAATCAAACATTAAAACATTCCAAAACCTTAATAAGTTTTTCTAAGTATATTAATTCAATAATAACATCATAAATTACAGACATATTTTTACTATATCATAATTAACAATAAAAATATTAAAACAAATATTAATTAAATATTAGTAATCTTAAATTATAAATAAATACATATATTAGAATAATAATAATAATTAAATAAAACAAATAAAAGAAAAATATAAATTATTTTCATAATTATTAGTATTAAAAAAATTTCATAATTTAATTAAAAAAAAATACTAAAAGAATTATTGTTAATATAATTGAAATAAATTTTTATACCTAATTTTTTCGAAAATAAAAAAAGCTAACTTAATAGTTAGCTTTTTCAATATTAAAAACGAATTTACTTAAAAATTTGATGTAACCTACAAAACAAGTTATTAGATAATTTTTTTGAAAAATCAAATAAAAAATATTTTTTTAAACTAATTTATCTATCTCTTCTTTAGTAATCGTTTCTTGTTCTAACAATAAAACCACAATTGTATCTAATAAGGATTTATTTTGAATAATAATATTTTTAGTTTCTTGATAACAATCATCAACTATTTTTTTAATTTACGTATCAATCGCTTTTTTATCTGAAAATTCATAATCTTGAGAGACACCTAAATTAATCATTCCATATTTGGTAACCATTAATCTAGAAATTTTAGTCGCTTGTTTAAAATCATCAAATGCTCCAGAAGAAATATCATCAAAAACTAATTCTTCCGCTACTCGACCACCTAAATAAAAAGTAATATTAACTAACTTTCTTTTCTCGGAAGAAAAGAAAGTTTCTTTTTCAGGTAACATTAAATTATATCCTCCAGATGAACCTCTAGAAATAATAGTTATTTTTTGAACTTTTTGAGAATATTTTAATTTTAAACAAATTAAAGCATGCCCAGCTTCATGATAAGCAACCATTTTTCTTTCTTCTTATGTATATTTAAGAGATTTTTTTGATGGACCCATTAACACTCGATCAATGGCTTCTTCTAATTCATTCATAATAATTATTGATTTTTGATTTCTGATTGTGTTAAAATAGAAACTTCATTTAAAACAGCTCCTAATTGAGCACCACTCATCCCTTGGAGTCTGTTTCGCTAATTGTTGAAAATCCACATTAGAAGATATTTTTTTATTCTGAGCATGAACTTTTAAAATAGCTTCTCGAACCTTGATATCAGATAATCCTACTTTCAAAATTCGATCAAATCGTCCTGGACGTAATAAAGAGTAATCTAAGATATCCGATCGATTAGTAGTGCCTATTACAATAATACCTTGAGATGTAGTAAAACCATCCATTTCAATTAAAGTTGGTTAATATTACTACCATAATCATTCGCGATATCTCAACGAGTTCTTCCTAAAGTATCAATTTCATCAATAAAAATAACACAAGAAGAATGATATTTCGCTTCTTTCAACAATTGTCTCACTCTTGAAACTCCTACACCAAAATATTGATCTTTAAAATCTTAACCAGAAACAGCATAAAAAGGAACCTTCGCTTCCCCTGCTAAAGCTTTAGCCAATAAAATTTTAACAGTATCTGGTGAACCTTCTAATAAGACACCTTTAGGAATAACAGCCCAAATGTCTTTATATTTTCGAGGTTGTTTTAAAAAATCAATTAATTCTTTCATATCTTCTTTCTCTTCATCATTACCAACCACATCTGAGAAAGTAAATTGAGAATTTTGTTTAGAAGAAATTAAAGATTTATAATCTAATTTACCTGATTTTTTATTCATAATATTTATAATATATATAATAAAAATAGCACTAGAAAAACCATTAATTAATTGCAATAAATATACAAATGTTTTGAAATGATTTATACCAAGTCGAGACTTTATATCTGTCAATTTATTTTTTTAATATTTGGAATCTACTAAATGAAAAATTCTATCATAAAACATTATTTCTGTTTTACAATAACATGTTTCATAGTTATCTTTATAAGTTGCTTCAATACAAAGATAATCACCAATCAAAAAATCATATTTTTTTTGATAAATTATTTTTTTATTTTATTTTTCTCAATATCTGACATTAATACAAAAAATTCTTTTTCTTTTTTTGGTAAGTTAGAATAATTAAATTGATAACTATAAAAAATCATAAAGAAAAATAAACTAAATAAAGTTAATAAAATAATTAAAATAAAATTTTTTTTAACTCGCATAATGAAATTTTTAAATTTTAACATATATCATTAATTCCCTACAAAACAAAAGAATTTTTAAAATCTCGATATAAATGTTGATAAATTTTATATTTTTTACCTTTAATCAAAAGCAAACAATATAATTCTTCTAAAGTTTTTTTTCTAATTGTGCCAAAATAAAACAATATTTTTCAAAATCACTTTGTTTATTTTCATTATTTTTTTTATCTATTTTTTTCTTGTAGTTCTTTCAGGAATAATTGTAATTCTTCTGCAGTGAAATTTTTTTCAGTACAACCATCTGATTATTTTAAAACAAATTTTCTATCTTGTAAGTTTTTTGTTTTGATTCGATCATACAAATAAATAAATATTTGATGAGGATTTTTAATAAATTATAAAAAACCCTGTCCAAGTTCTACATTAGAAGATCTTTCTGTTATTTGATAAAATTGAGGTTTGAAAAGTAATTCTTTAAAACATTTTGACCAACTATTGATTAAAAATGAATTTAATTTTACTTCTCTGAATTCAGTTATTTCATCAAAGTCAGTAAAGATCTTAATAATTAAAGGTTCTTGATTTTCAGGAAATTTACTGATAAAATCTCGATTTACTTCTTTTAATAATTGACAAGCTTGAAAAGGTTGATACATTCTTGAATTAATATCTTGATCTTTTGTTGTTTTTTCTTGTTCTTTTTGATCTGTTCGTGTATATAAATTAAAAACATTATTTAAATTTTTTCGATGAAATTCTTGATCATTAAAAAAATAATAATAAGTCAACAGTGTTACATCAGAAACAAAAGAAAAACTAGATATTAAACCAAAATAATCTTTTTTTCTAATAAAGAACGATCCAAAGCTAAAAATAAAGCTTTACGAAAACGCATATCATTTATGAAAAAATTAGTCTTTTGTTTTTGTTGTTTTACAATTTCATCATCTTTATCATCAATATTTTCTTGATTAAAAAAAATATAAATAGAATTAGTGGTAGTTGTTTTACCTAAACAATGTTTAAGTTTTTCTTCATTAATTTTTTGGATATCTTTTATATTTTCAATAATGATTTCATTAATTTGACCTTCGTTAAATAAATCATATTTGTCTTTTGGAGAAACAGTTTTTTTTATAAATAATATTTTTTAAAAAATATTCATCTTTTTTATCAAAAAATTCGTTTTTTTCAAATATCCAATCATTTTGGAAATTATAACTTTCTTTAAGAAAATAAGGACCATAAGATACAAAAGAAAATTCAATGATTCCATAATTGGTTTTATCTATCTCATGAAATGGATAAGTTTGTTCGAAAATATCAATAGGTAATAAAGTTAAATTATTCAATAAAACAATAATAGAATATAAATCTTGTTGTTCTTGATAAGACAAAATAAAATCAAATTTTTAATTAACATCAGCATAACATTCTGTTTCTAATAATAATTTAATATTTGAAGGCAAAAAATCTTGTTGTTCATCTCTATATAATATTTTCATTATTTCTTTATGTTTTTCTAAAGAATATTTAACTACTGAATTATTAATTTCTGTTCAATTCGTAAATTGTAAATTATTTCTTAACTTAAAACGCCATTGACGAGATTTTATATTATTTAACTTATAAAAATTGTCATAACTTGTAATATCATATAATTTACCATGTTTATCTTGAGAAAAATTTTCTAATAAACCTAAATTATATTGAGGCTTTAAATAAGGTTTTAAATCATTTTCTTTTAAAACTTTACTAAAATATCCTTCAAAATCAACTTTACCTTCTTTTATGGATTCAACCCAATTAGTTTTTAATATAACAAAATTTTCTTTCATTAAGGAAATCATTTCTTTTTGTAAATCCATTAAATAAGTAAAAAATTTTAAATCACTAATTTATTCAAATTAAAAAATTAATTTATTATAAGATTTATCCAATTCTAGTAAATTTATATTATTATTTATATTATTATTTATATTTAGAAAAGTTGTTCTTATAAAATAAACTAATAAACTATACATAAAAATCATTCTGATAATCAATAATATTCCAAAAAAAATTATTAAAATCTTTTTATTTTTTATAAACATTTTTATATATTATATAACCTTTCTTTTTTTATATTTATTTTATTATGACATAAAAAAAACAAATTAAATGTTTTTTAAAATTAAAAAAATGAATAAAATTTTGTAATAATACATAAAATTATAAATATTTTAATTCTTTAAAACTAAAAAAAACAAGCAAAAAGTATTATCAAAACGATTATAAAGGGATTATTTTACTTTTAATTTTGGTATTTTTTGTAACCTATTAATTAATTTCAAAGTTCTAAATTATTTTTGTTTTTTAAAAAATCTTTAAATAAGTTTTTTCTTAACATTCAATTAATTTATAAAAAAGTTTTTATAAAAGATAGGAAATTATTTTTTAAGTATTTAAAACAAAAAAAGACTAACTTAATAGTTAGTCTTAAAGAGTTTTTAAAAAGTAAAAAGTGTCTCTAAATTTTTAGAACACCACAGTAATTTCTAAATTAAAATAAAATATTTAAGAAATATAATTAATAGTAATGAATTTTTATATCTTTACTATTTAATATTAAAACTATTAAGACAAAAATTTTTAGATCAATAATTATTATTAAAAATTTTGAAAAATCTAATATAAAAATTAATTTTATCTCTTCTACTTATTTTAAAATAATTTTTAAAAAAAAAATTAATAAAATTATATTTTTTTTGTTAAAATTAAAAATTAAAAAGTTTTTGAACATTTTTAGTAGTTTGTTTCGATACTTCTTGTAAAGATATGTTTCTTAATTTTGCAATTTTTTCAGCAATTATTTTAATATTTGCTGGTTCATTTCTTTGTTGATTAAAAGGACTAGGAGTTAAATAAGGACAATCTGTTTCTAATATAATTTTTTCTAAAGGAATTGATTTTACAATTTCATGTGTAATTATAGATTGTTTATAAGTAACAACACCACCAATTCCAACATAAAACCCTAATTCTAAAGCTTTTTTGGATTCTTGTAAATTAGATACTAAACAATGAAAAACTCCTGTTATTTTTTCTTTATATGGATACAACATTTCATAAACTTCTAAAAAAGCATCTCGAGCATGCAAAATCAAAGGTAATTTATATTTTAATGCTAATTCAATATGAATTTTAAAAATATTTTTTTGTTCTAATAAGTTATCTTTTCTATAGTGTAAATCTAAACCAGTTTCACCTATAGCTATAACTTTCGAATTTTTTAAATATTTTTCTAATTTATTAGGATCTTCATTTTGATAATAACAAGGGTGAATGCCTATAGTTGATTTAATATTATCAAATTTTTCAGCTATTTGAATTGATTTTTGATTACTTTTGTCATCCATACCAACAACAATAATTTTTTTAACATCGTTTTTTAAAGCTCTTGTAATTACAACTTCTAAATCATTATCATAAACTGATTGATTTAAATGAGCATGAGTATCTATTAACATATTATTTATAACCTTTGTTAATTTAATTTTTTTAATAAATTTTTAAAAAAATAAATGTTTTTATATTATTTTAAAGTTAAGAAACAAAATATTAATATTTTTTTTAAATTATTATAATATTTTATTATTTTATTTATATTTAAATAATAGATAAATATAATATATTTTTACATATGTATAGGTTTATCTATAGCTCCTAAATAAGTTTCAAGTATTAATTCAGATAAAGTTGGATGAGGGTGAATAGCATTTGCTAATTCATGAGCAGTTCCCTCTAATTCCATAGCAACAGAAATTTCACTAATTAATTCAGTAGCATTATAAGCATAAATATGCATGCCTAAAATATCTAAATTTTGTTTGCCAACTATCAATTTAGCAAAACCTTCTGTTTCCCCATCAGCTAAAGATTTACCTATAGAAGTTATAGGTAATTTGGATATTTTATAATCTATACCTTTTATTTTAACTTCTTGTTCTGTTAATCCAATTGTGGCAATTTCTGGAAAAGAATAAACACAAGAAGGAATACGATTATAATTTATTCCATTTGCATTTTCTTCTTTTCCTAAAGCATGATTTACTGCAATTATACCTTCATGACTTGCTACATGTGCTAACATATACTTACCATTAACATCTCCAATAGCATAAACATCGGGTAAAGAAGTTCTTAAAAAATTATCAGTTACTATAGATTTTTTTTCAATATTTAAGTTAAGTTTTTCTAATCCTGATAAATTTGATTTAAAACCTGTAGCTATTAAAATAGTATCGGATATTAATTCTTGATTTTGATTATTATATGAATAAAAAATTTTATTATCTTTTATGGACATTACTTCTACGTTATTGAAAATTTCTATACCATCATTTTTTAGTTTTTTATAACAACTTTTAATAATATCTTGATCCATACTATTTAAAATATTAGATTGTCTTTCTAAAATAATAATTTCAGAACCAAAAGCTTTAAAAATAGTTGCAAATTCAATAGCAATTACTCCACCACCAATAATAACTATTTTTTTAGGTAAATCTTCTAATTCTAATAATTCTTTACTAGTTTTAACAATACCCTTTTCATAAGATTCTTTAAGACCTTCAATCGGAGGTATAAAAGTACTAGCTCCAGTAGATATAATTAATTTTTTAGTATTGATTATAAAATCATTCCCAATTTTAATTGTTTTAGATGTTAGAGCTTCCCCAAAATCATAAAATAAATCAACTTTATTTTTTTTTAACAAAAAATCTATTCCATATGTTAATTTTTTAACAACTTGATTTTTTCGTAATAAAATATCTTTCCAATTAAAACTTACATCACCCTGAATTTTTAATCCATAATAAGAAGAATCTTTTATTTCTTTAAAAACTTTAGCACTTTTAAAATAAGTTTTAGTAGGTATACAACCATAATTAAGACAAACGCCACCAATTTTATGTTTCTCTACTAATGCTACTTTCGCCCCTAACTGGCTAGCTTTTATAGCTGCTACATAACCACCAGGACCACCACCAATAACTACAACATCATAATTTTTCATACTTTAAACGTCCTTTTTAAAATAATAAAATAATAATAAAATTAAGAAAGATTATTTAAAATTTCTTGAAATCTTTTTAAAAATCTTCCTCCGTCTGCTCCATCAATAATTCTATGATCAATAGTTAAAGATAAAGGTAACATATTAGCAATTATTATCTTTTCTTGTTCAACTATTGGTTTTTTAATTATTTTACCAATACCTAAAATTGCTGTTTCTGGATAATTTATAATAGGAGTTCCATACATTAAATCAATAGCACCAAAATTAGTAATTGTAAAAGTTCCATTTTTTAATTTTTCTATAGAAACTTTTTTTTCTCTTGTTTCTTTAGCTATTATTTCTAATTCTTTTGCTAATTCTAAAATATTCATTTTATCAGCATTTTTAATATTAGGAACTATTAAACCATTTTCAGTGTCAACAGCAATTCCTAAATTAATATTTTTATGAATAATCATTTCATCTTTCAATTCATTAAAACTAGAATTAAAAATTGGAAATTCTTTTAAAACAATAACAACCGCTTTCATAATAAAAGCTAAGTAAGTTAATTTAATATTTTTAGAATATGCTTCAATTTTTAATTTTTCTCTAAATACTATTAAATTATCAATATTAATTTCATTTAATAAAGTAGTAGGAACAGTAGCATTTTTTGAAATTTTCATTTGTTCTGAAATAGTTTTTCTTAAACGAGTAATTTTAATAAATTCAGTATCAGAAGAACTATTAAAATCAAAGTTTTTAAATAATGTTTGTTCTTCTTTTTCTTTTATATTTTGTGTTTTTGTTGATAAAGTGGAATGTTTTAAATTTTCATTTTGATATTTTTCAACATCTTCTTTTAAAATTTTACCATTAATTCCACTACCATTAACATTATTTAAATCTATCCCTAACTTCTTAGCCATAGAGCGTACTAAAGGAGTAGTTAAAATTTTTTTTTCACTTAAATTATTAATTTCGTTTGAAATATGATTATCATCAAATGTTTCTATAATTTGAGAAGAATTTTCTAAATCTCCAACTACTCCTGCATCATCTTCTTTGTCTTCATATTGCGATTCATTTTCATTAGATACTTTCATATTCAAATTAGTTTTTTCATTAATTTTATCACTTATTACAGCTATAGTATCCCCAACATAAATCATCTGACCTTCTTTAACTTGTAATTTAGTAATAAAACCGTTTATTGGAGCTGATACGTCTGAATTCACTTTATCTGTTTCTACAGTAACTAAAATATCACCTTCTTTAACTTTATCACCAATTTTAAAATATACTTTTAAAACAGTTCCTTCTTCAATACCTTCGCCAACATCAGCGAATTTTAATTCAAAAATATTTAATTCAGACATATTTTGCTTTTATCTCCTTAATTTATTTTTAATTTTTTAAAATTCAAAAACTTTTTTAATTGCTTCAGCAATACGAATAGGATTTAAAAATTGATGTTTTTCGCCTCTAGCTAAAGGAAAAATAATATCATGTCCTGTAACTCTAGATGGAGCAGCTTGTAAATATTCAAAAGCTTTTTCATTAATTAAAGTAATTAATTCGCCTGCCGGACCATAAGTTTTACAAGCTTCATGTGCAACTAAAAATCTACCAGTTTTTTTCACTGAATTAACAATAGTTTCTCGATCAATTGGATTTATAGTTCGCAAATCAATTATTTCTATAGAAAAATTTTCTTGTTCTAATAATTTAATAGCCGTTTCTACCTCTCTTACTATAGAACCCCAAGCTACAACAGTAATATCATTACCTCGTTTCACTATTTTAGCTTTACCAATTGGTATTTCATAATATTCTTCTGGAACTTCTTGTTTACCTGAACGATAAATTCTTTTTGGTTCGAAATAAATTACTGGATCTGGATCTTTAACAGCAGATAATAGTAAACCTTTAGCATCATAAGGAGTTGAAGGAAAAACTATTTTTAATCCTGGAATAGAACCATAAATAGTTTCTAAAGATTCAGAATGATGTTCTAATGCTTTAATACCTCCACCAACAGGTATTCTTAAAACCATAGGTACAGTTCTAGTTCCGCGTGTACGATTTCTCATTCTAGCAGCATGAGAAAATAAATCTTGTAAACCAATATAAGAAAAACCATCAAATTGTATTTCTGCAATAGGTATTAAACCATTAATGGACATACCTATAGAACTTCCGACAATAGAAGATTCAGATATTGGTGTATCAAAAACACGTTCTTCGCCATATTTATTTTGTAATCCTGCAGTTACTCTAAACACACCGCCTAACTTAGCTACATCTTGTCCAAAAACAACTGTTTTAGGATTATTTTTTAAACAAATATCTAAAGCATTATTAATAGATTGTAATAAATTCATTAAAGCCATTATTTTTTATCTCCTTTTAATAAGAAAGATTTTGATAAGTTTGACAATAAAGATACATATTCTTCATATTGTTCTTTTAACTGTGGTGTCATCTCTGCATAAATATTTTCAAAAACTTCAATAGGTTTTACTTTATCACCGTCAATAGAAATTTCTTGATGTACTTTTGTTACATAATTATTTGTTTGAATTGCTATTTGTTCAATATCTTTTTGTGTTAAAATTTTTTTATTTAATAAATATTTTTCAAAACGTAAAATTGGATCTTTTTTACTCCATAATAATTCTTCTTCTTTTGTACGATATAATGTAGTATTATCATTAGTTGTATGAGCTCCCACACGATAAGTATAAAATTCAATCAAAGAAGAACCACCGCCTTTTCTAGCTTTATTAACAGCTTCTTTAACCGCTGTATAAACAGCTAAAACATCATTACCATCAATTTGAATGCCTGGAATACCAAAAGCATAACATTTTTGTGCTAAAGTTGCTGCGTTTGAAGCAATTTTTCTTGGCGTTGAAATAGCATATTGATTATTTTGAATTAAAACTACTAAAGGTGCTTTAAAAGTAGCAGCATAATTTAATCCTGCAAAAAATTCTTCATGAGATGATCCTCCATCACCAATAGTAGCAACAACAACTTCATCTTTTTTTTGTATCTTACTTGCTAAAGCTAGACCAGCTCCTATATTAATACCAGAACCAATAATAATATTTACTGGTAGAATACGAGTTTCTGGTTTCATTTTTGAACCTTTTTCATTTCCGTACCAATATAAATAAATGTTTTTTAATGGAACACCTTTATATAAATAAAAACCTATATCACGAAAATAAGGAGAAACCCAATCTTGCTTTTCTAAAGTAGCAGCTGCAGCAACTTGACAAGCTTCTTGACCAATATTCAGAACATAAGTTAACATTCTTCCTTGTCTTTGATATTGGAAAGCTTTTATATCTGCAACTCTTTCTAGTATCATTGTTTTATATATTTTCAATAATATTTTTTCAGATATTTTAGGTTCTAATTCTGGTTTAATTAATTTACCTTTTTCATTTAAAATTTGTAACCTTTTTTTTTTTAAAGGATCATATTCTTTAAATAAATCATATTTTTTAAATAACATTTAAAAATTCCTCAACCTTTTTAAATTTAATCTTTAATTATATAAAAAAAATAAAAAAAATTTTAAAATTAGAAATAATCATAACTATTCTTAATTTAAATTTATTAAATATTTCCTCCAAACCTATAATTTCCAAACCTATAATTATTTACAAAAATAAATATATTTATTTATTAGTATAATACATAATAATAATAATATGATAATTAATTTTAAAAGATAATTTTAATAATACTAAAAATAATACTAAAAATACGTTTTATAAATAAAAATAACAACTATAATTTTACTTTTATTTTTGAATTTGTCAAAAACAATAATTATTTTGTTTTTATTATTACAAATACTAAAAATAATATTATTATAAACAATAATATTTTGTATAATATTTAAATAAACTAATTCTTAATACTATGTTACATAATTTTAATGTATATTTAAATCAAATAAATAAAAACTAATAAAAAAGATTTTATATAAAAATTTTTTATAACTCATATTAATAATAACATGTTAATTTAAAAATTTTATATAAAAAATTAAAAATAAATTTTTTCATATTTTTATTAAATTAATATTTATTTTTTAACCAATCATTGAATAAATTTTAATATTTTTATTTTTTATTATTTTCAATTTAAATTATTTAATAATTAAAATTTGTAAATATTTTTTTATATAGTTAAAAATAAACTAAGAAAATAAAATTAAAATCAAAAATTTTAATAATTTTTAAAAAATTATTTTGTAATTTTTTGTAATTAATTTATTTAATTTATAAATTTTAAGAAATTTTAAATTAATAAAATATTTTAAAAAAACAAACGGAATGAGTTGAATTTATATGATTAAATTAGAAAATATTTCAAAAACATTTTATATTAAAAAAAAACCTTTTAAAATATTAAAAAAAATTAATTTAGAAGTTAAAAAAAATGAAATTTTTGGATTAGTAGGAAATACAGGTTGCGGAAAAACTACTTTATTAAGAATCATGAGTGGTTTTATTCAACCAGATGAAAATAATGTTATAAGAAAATTTGATCGTTTAGAAAGTTCAATGGTTTTCCAAAATTTTAATCTTTTAAATAATTTAAATGTTTTTGAAAATGCAGCTTTATCTTTAAAGTTAAGAAATTTTTCTAAACAAAAAATTATTTCTAAAATAAATAATTTATTAGAATATGTTAAATTAAAAAAATTAAAAAATGCTTATCCTAATCAAATTTCTGGTGGTCAAAAACAAAAAATATCTATAATTAGAGCTTTATCCATACAACCGAAAATTATTTTTTGTGACGAACCAACTTCAAATTTGGATAATTATGATAGTTATGAAATTTTAAAATTAATTAAAGAAATTAATAATAATTTTAAAACTACTATTATTCTAGTTTCACATAATATTTCTATTATTAAAAATTTATGTCACAGAGTAGCTATTTTAGAAAAAGGAAAAATAATCAAAGAAATAAATTTAAAAAATAAATTAAAAGATTTAAAATTTATTTCTTATGAAAAAGCATTCGAATAACTTTTGAAAAAAACTTTATAAAATAGCAAAATAAACATTTATTCATAAATATACTAAATTTAAATATTAATAATTAACATAATATTGTAAATTTTATGTATTTATGTCTAATCAAAAAAATTTTTTTTAATCAAGCAAAAAATATTAAAATAATGTTTATTCTTAATAAAAATTAAAATAAAAATTTCCCTAATTGAATTTCTAACCAAATTTATAAAAATTATATAATATTATTTCAGTAAATTTAAATTAAAAATAAAAAAACTTACATAAATTTTAAAAAATTAAAAAATAATAATTAAAATCAACTTAAAAAATGGATATCTTAATCGGTTCTTAAAAATATTAATTTTTTTATATTTAATTTTATATAATTTTTATAGAATAAGTAATATATAAGTAATATAAAAATTAAAAAATATTTATATAAATAATAAGATATTATTATAAAAACATCTCAAAGTTTATTTTTAAAAAAATAAAAATTTAATGTATAATTATTTTATTCAAACTAATTGAAAAAAAATATGAATTTTTTGTATTTTTTTGTATTTGTATTTTAAATCAATTTCACTTTTAGGAGAATTTTTACATGATAGTTTTTTTAAAAGATTTATTTAATAATCCATTATTTTATGAAAATAAAAAAATTTTTTTAAAAGGTTGGATTAAAAATTGTCGTTTTCAAAAAAAATTATTTTTTATTGATTTTAATGATGGAACATTTATTAATGATTTACAAATTGTTTGTAAAAAAGATAAAAATTTTTTTCTTGAAAAAATTAAAAAAGATTTACAAATAGGAGCATCTATAGAAATTAAAGGTTTTTTAGTTAAAAATTTTAAAATCAATGATATTTTTGAATTAGAAGCAGAAAAAATTAATATTTTAGGTTCTAGTTCTTTTGAATATTTAATTCAACCTAAAAATCACTCAAAATCTTTTCTAAGAAAAATTCCTCATTTAAGATTAAGAACTAAACTTTTTGGTTCTATTTTTCGTATCAGAAGTGCTGTTTTTTTAGCTATACATGAATTTTTCAAAAACGAAAATTTTTTATTAACTAACACTCCTATTATTACTGTTAATGATGGAGAAGGAGCAGGAGAATTATTTCAAATAACTACTTTTGATTTAGAAAAATTAGTTTTAACAAAAAATAAAAAAATCGACTATCATAAAGATTTTTTCGGCAAAAAAACTTTTTTAAGTGTAACTGGACAATTAGAATTAGAAGCTTTAGCAACATCTTTAAATAAAGTTTATAGTTTTGGTCCTATTTTTAGAGCTGATAAATCTAACACTATTAAACATGTTGCAGAATTTTGGATGTTAGAAGTTGAAATGGCTTTTTATGATTTAGAAAAAAATATGGAAATTATCGAAAAAATGTTAAAAAAAGTAGTTAAATCTTGTTTATTAACAAATAAAAATGATTTTGAATTTTTAGATAAAAACGAATCTCCTGGTTTAATTAAAAAATTAAATAAATTTATTGAATTGAAATCATTTCCAAAAATTAAATATAAAGAAGCTATGGAAATTTTAATTAAAAGTGGTGTTGATTTTGAATTTAAACCTTTTCAAGGTAGTGATTTTTACACCGAACATGAAAAATATTTAACTGAAATTTATTTTAAAAGTCCTGTTTTTATTATTGATTGGCCAAAAGAAATCAAAGCTTTTTATATGAAAATTAATCCAGATGGAAAAACAGTTGCTTGTGTAGATCTTTTAGTTCCTTTTGTTGGCGAATTAGTTGGTGGTTCACAAAGGGAAGAAAATTTAGAAACTTTAAAAAATATAATGAAAGAATTAAATATCTCTTCACAAAATTTAGAATGGTATTTAGATTTGCGTCGTTTTGGTAGTTGTATACATTCTGGATTTGGTTTAGGATTCGAAAGATTATTAATGTATTTAACTGGAATTGAAAACATTAGAGATGTTATTGCTTTTCCTATTAGTAAAAAAAATATTAATCTTTAAAGACATAATTTAATTTTTTAATTACTAATTATTTTTTAAAAATTTAAAAATTTAATTAAAAGTTAAAGGAAAAATATTCATATATGAGTATTATATTGAAAAAAGTTTCTAAAAATTTTATTGATTCAAAGAAAAAAATAAATTATGCCGTTAATAATATTGAAATGAATATTAAAAAAGGTAGTTTAGTAACTATTTTAGGACCTTCTGGTTGTGGAAAATCTACTACTCTTTTTATGATTGCTGGTTTAACTAGTGTGAGTTCTGGAAAGATATTTTTTGATGAAAAAGATGTTACTAATTTACCACCAGAAAAAAGAGGTGTAGGGTTAGTTTTTCAAAATTATTCTTTATATCCTCATATGACAGCTCGACAAAATATTATATTTCCTTTAGAAAATTTAAAAAAAACTAAAGATTATATCAAACAAAAAATACAAGAAATTTCTAAATTATTAAAAATAGAAGAACAATTAGATAAGAAACCTTCTGAACTTTCAGGTGGACAACAACAAAGAATAGCAATTGCTAGAGCTTTAGTAAAAGAACCAGAAGTTTTATTAATGGATGAACCTTTTTCGAATTTAGATGTAAAATTTAGATTGATTATGAGAGAAGAAATAAGAAGAATACAAAGAAAAACAGGTATTACTATTATATTAGTTACTCACGATCAAGAAGAAGCTATGAGTATTAGTGATGAAATTTATTTAATTAATCAAGGTCAAATTCAACAAAAAGGTATTCCACAAGAAGTTTATATGCAACCTAAAAATTTATTTGTAGCAGAATTTTTAGGTATTCCAGCTATTTCTGTTTTTAACGGTGAAATAAATAATGGACAAATTAAGATTGGTGAAGTTATTATTTTTAATGTTCCAGAATTAAAAAAAATTAAAAAAGAAGTTTATATTGGAATTAGACCAGAAGGATATAATTTAAATTCTAAAGGTATTTTAGAAATAAGAGCTTTATATTTTGAAAATATTGGTAGAGAATTAATTTTATTAGCATTCCATAGCGAATGTTTAAACCAAACTTTTCGTATAATCTTTTATAAAATTAAAAAAGAATTTTTAAATTTTAACAATAATCAAAAAAATTTTTTAAAATTTGATATAAAAAAAGAAAAATGTTTTATTTTTGATAAAAATAACGGTCAAAGGATTTTTTAATTATGTTATTTTTTAATAATCAAAAAAAATATAAACATTTTTTATATCTAACACCAGCAATATTTATTTTAACTATTTTTATTTTTTACCCTTTGATAAAAACTTTTATTATTTCTTTTAGTGTTGATTATAATAAATTTTCAGATAGTTTTAATGGATTTAATTTTGGATTTAAAAATTATAAAAAAGTTTTTCAAGATCCATATTTTGTTCAAAGTCTTACAAATACTTTATTATTAGTTTTTATTTCTGTTCCTTTGTCTATGATTATTTCTTTAGTTATTGCTTTATTTTTAAATTCTGTTTACAATAAAATATTAAAAGAGTTTTTAAAAACTATTTTTTTCCTCCCTTTTTTAATGAATAAAGTTATTATGGGAATTGTTTTTTCTTTTCTTTTTTATCATAGCTATGGTTTTTTTAATAAACCTGATGGCTTAATTGATGTTTTTTTAAACAAAATTTTAAAAATAGAAGGCGGTTGGTTAAATCCTTCTTCTAGTTGGAACAGAAAGTTTTTTGTTTTAATTTGTTATATTATTTGGACTAGTCTTCCTTTTAAAATTTTTATTTTTACTGTAGGTTTACAAAATATTGATAAAAATTATTATAAAGCTGCTAAAATTGATGGTGCTTCTAGATTAAAAATTTTATTTAAAATCACTATACCTTTATTATCACCCGTTTTTTTTTATCAATTAATTGTTTCCATTTTGCAAACTTTTAAAGAATATGATTCTGTTGTTGGTCTATTTGGCGAAAATAATAGTTCAGTTCAAACCATGACTTTTTATATTTATAAACAATTACAAAACCATCATTTAGATTCTTATGCTAAAGGTTCAGCAGCGTCAATAATATTATTTTTTATTTCAGCAATATTTACTTTAATTAGTTTTTACTTTTTTAAGAAAAAAATGAAATAGGATTAATTTTTCCATGTATTTTTACAAAAAAGCTTTGTTATATTTAAAAAATATATTTAATTTTTTTTTACAAAAAATTAAAAAAAATAATTTAATTGAAATTTTTATTTGTATTTTTAGATATACTTTTTTAGTTTTATTTGCTATTTTTTTAGTTTTCCCTTTTGTTTTTATGATTATTTGTGCTTTAAAAAATGATCAAGATATTTTATCTTCTAATTTTAGTTTTAAACCAAAAGAAATTACTTTTATAAATTTTTATCGTGTATTAAAATTTCAAGAAATATTTCAAGAATTTCAAATTTTTAAATATTTTTTAAATACCGTGAAAATGGTTTTTTTTTCAACCCTATTAGGAACTTTTATTTCTATTATAACCGCTTTTTGTTTTAGTGTTTTAAAATTTAAATCTAAAAAAAAATTATATACACTTCTTTTTTTAGGTATGATTATTACTAATGAATCTTTATTATTAACTAATTTTCGTACTGTAACTAGTTTAAAAATGACCGATACTGGTGACGGTTTAACTATTACAGGAGGAGTTTATTTTGCTATGATTTTACCTTTTTTAGTAGATATCTTTCATATTTTTTTATTAATTGAAAATTCTGAAAAAGTACCAAAAGAATTATATTATGCTGCTAAAATTGATGGAACTAGTGATTGGAATTATTTGTGGAAAATTTGGGTTCCTATTTTAAAACCTACTATTGTTACAACTATTATTTTTAGATCTGTCGCTGCTTGGAATTCTTATATGTGGCCTGAATTAGTAGGGGGTAAATTATTAACAAATACAGTTCGAAAATTTTTTTATTATGAAACAGAAACTTTAACTATGAATTTACAAATGACTATTTCTTTTTTAGTTATTTTACCCTTAATTTTAATTTTTTTATTTTTTAAAAAATATATTGTAACTGGAGAATTACAAAGTGGTATTAAAGGTTAAATTTTTTTTAAAAAAAAAATTAAAAAATAATATTGTAATTATAATTTATTTATTAATTATTTTTTTATTTGTTATATTTTCAATGTATTTTAATAGTTTAAATGAATCAAAAATGAAAATTGAAGTACAAGAATTTCAAAAAAATATACAAGAAAAACTAAGTTCATTTGAGCCCGATAAAAAAGATATTAAAATTATTTTTTGGAATAGTGTTTCTAATTCAGAAAACAAAATGTTAAATGAAATTATTAATTCTTTTCATAAAAAACAAAATCACAAAATAAAAGTTATATCAGTTAATAAAGGCAATTGGCCTGAACTTTACAAAAATGTTAGTGGTGTTTTACCTACCGATAATTATCCTAATTTAGTTTTTTGTTATCCAGATTTTTTATTTTCTTATTATTATTCTGGTAAGTTATTGCCTTTTGATAAGTTTATTAAACATTCACAAGATAATTATGAAGAAAAAGATAAAATTAAAGAATTTCAATTATATAAAATAAATGAAGATAAAGTAGAAATTAATACACAAGAAAAAATAAAAGAAGAAACTTATAGTAGTTATTGGGAAGAAGGTTTAGTTAAAATAAATAAAAAAAATAAACAAATTTTTTCTTTACCTTTTTTTAAAACCGAAGATTTATTATACTACAATAAAACGTATTTTGCGGAAAATAAAAAAGAATTTGAAAAAGCATTTAAAAAAAATTTTAATGAAAATAATGAAAATTGGGACAAATATTGGAAAAAATATGAACAATATTTTAACATAGAATCTACAGATATACCAACAATATCTTTTACTTGGAAACAAATAGAGATATTATGTGAAACTATAAAAAATATAGAAAAAAAAAATAATAAAAAAATTATTCCATTTTTTATACAAAGCATAGAGAATCTATTTTATGATTCGGTTGAATCTCTAAAAATTTCTAATTCAAAAAATGATTATTTTAATAATGAAATTGTTAAAAAAGAAATATTAAAATATTTTAAAAAAAATTTTGTTGACAAAGAATATTTAACCTCAGAAAAATTGTTCGGTTTGACAGATAATATATCTGTTTTTAAAAATAAAGAAATTTCTATGATGATTAATTCTTCTCGAAAATTAGAAGATTATCGAAAAAATATCAATAATAATGATTTTATTTTAGGAATTGCTCCTATCCCTTATCATAATCAAATTAATTCAAATCACAATAATGATTCAAAAGCATTACAACAAGGTCCTAGTATTTGTTTGTTTTATAAAAAAAACATAGATGAAATTTTAGCTTCTTGGTATTTTATTAAGTATTTATTTTCCGAAGAAGTTAACAAAATATTATTAAAATCAGGTAAATTTTCTCCTATAAAACAATATGTAAAACAATATTTAGAAGAACAAAAAAATTATAAAAATGATTTACAATATTGTTTATTCAAATTAATGGATTCTACAAATAAAAATAAATTTTATACTAGAGTTTTTGAAAAATCTAATATACTTAGAGAATCAATAGGAAATTTATTTGTTAGTTGTTTAATCATTAATTCTAAAAACGATGAATATTTAGATTCAGAAATAAACAAAAATATTAAATTTTATGAAAATTATTATAATTCTTGATTAATTTTTTGAATTCAAAATTTATTTTATAATTTAGTAATTTTAAAACTATATTTTGTTATTTATTAATAAATAATATTTAAATTTTATAATATATATTTTTAAAATGATCAACTTTTTAGCAAAAAAATATTATTAAAAATAAATATACAAAAAAAATTGTTAAACTTTTTATTAATGTTAATAACAAATACAAATATAATTCATATTATAAATAAATTAATAAAAATATATAACAAATTTCAATAGTTTTGAATAATATATTAAAATTACATAAGAATAATCATTTTTATAAAAACAAAATAATTTAGAATTAAAATTAAGAATAAAGGATAATTAAAGGAAAAATAATTTAATCAACAATATTCTCACCACATGTAGAAAATATAAGTCTAATAATAGTTAACGTAATTCTGATAAAAAACAAATAGTGATAATATAGAAATTTAACAAAAACAATAGCAAAAATTTCCAATCTTAAAAAGTATAAATAATTAAGTTTATGAATATTTAAAATTATTAAACTTTCAAAATATAAATATTCAAAAATCTAAAAACTAAATATAGTTACTGAATAATGTTTTCTTTACCCATAATTAAATTAAAAGTTAAAAAACTATGTAAAACATATCATTTTAATAAATATATAAAAATATCATATAATAATTTAAAGTCATTTATATATAAAAATAAAAATAATAATAAAAAAATTTTGAACAAGAAAAATAAAAATTTTAGTAAAAAATAATTAAAAATTAAAATCAGAATATGTTAATATACTAAACTAGAAAATAATTAAAAAAACACAAAGATTAACAAAATTTATAAAGTAAAAATATAAAATGAAAAAATATACAATGTTTAAAAAAATTATTCTTAATAAAAAATTAAAATTATATCAAAATAACATATTAAAATAAATAAAACCAAATTGAAAAAAATTAAAAATATTAAAAATACATATTAAAAACGATAATTAATATTTAAATAATATACAATTAAACAATAATATAAACATTATTAAAGAAAAAAATAGATTAATATAATAATAAAATTATAATAATATCTTATTGTATAATCTTTTATTATATAAAGCACACTAAAAAACGTATTAAAATGTTTTTTGTAGAAATTCATAAACAAAAATAAAATCAAATTAACTTATATATATAATATAAAACATATAAAACCATATATAAAATTGATTATGAAATATATAATAAATTGTAAGTTTATTTTGAGTTGAGTAATATTTTATTAATAATAAAACAATAATAAAATAGCAAACATAAGATAAAATAACTAATTATAACATAATTAATATTTTGATTTTATATTTTTTTATTTATTATTTTTCTAATATAAAAAAGGAAGTTAAAAAAATGAATTTAATTAAAAAAAAAATTCAATATTTTAATACTATTATTATTCATGGTCATAAAATGCCCGATGGCGATTGTTATGGTTCACAATTTGGTTTAAAAAATATAATTAAAAATACTTTTCCTAACAAAAAAGTTTATGTTGTAGGCGAAAACAATCCTGCTTTATCTTTTATTGGCAAATTTGATAAAATACCAGATTATCTATATAAAGATGCTTTAGTTATTGTAGTTGATACTGGTGTTAAACTTTTGATTAGTGATCAAAGATTTTCTTTAGGAAAAGAAATTATTTGGATTGATCATCATATTCAAAATAATTTTATTGATGATAAAATTCATTATTGGAATGATATTAATTTTTCTTCTTGTTCAGAAATGATTTTTATTTTAAAAGAAAAATTAAATATGAAACTAGATATTCAAGGAGCTTTAGCAATCTATATAGGTATTTCAACAGATAGTGGTAATTTTAAGTATGATCGAGTTAATAGCTATACTTTTAATATTATTTCTAAATTATTAAAATATGGTTTAAATATTCCTGAAATTGAACAAAAAATACATTCAGAAAGTTTAAATTTTTTAAAATATAAAGGATACATAATAGAAAATTTGATTATTGATAAAGGATTTTGTTATGTTAATATTTCTTTAAATATTTTAAAAAAATTTAATTTAAGTTTTCAAGAAGCTCTTTCGGCTATTAATTTATTAGAAAATTTAAAAGAAAATTATGTTTGGGCTTTGTTGTTAGAAAAAGAAAATAATGAAATTAAAGTTAGTATTCGTTCACATGGACCAGACATATATAATATTTCTAAAAAATTTGGTGGTGGCGGACATTTAAAAGCTTGTGGAGTAATTTTTAGTTCTAAAGATGAATTATCTTTATTTTTGAAAGAAATTAAAAAATCAATTAATATTTTTATTAATAAATAATTATAATAAAAAACTTATTAAATTTATTTGATAAGATTTTTTTAATTTACAACGGAAGGAAATATTATATTAAAAATGATTTTTGATACTATAGCGGCAATTATAACCCCTTTTGGAACAGGTGGAGTAAGTATTATTAGAATTAGTGGAACAAAAACCATAGAAGAAATAAAAAAAATTTTTAAAGGTAAAGATTTAAATAAAATGAATTCTCACACAATCACACACGGTTTTATTTTAAATAAAGATAATATTATTTTAGATGAAGTTTTGTTATCTTTATTTAAAAATCCTAAATCTTTTACTGGTGAAGATGTAATTGAAATCCATACTCACGGGGGAATTTTAATTACACAAATGGTTTTAGAAAGAATATTAGAATTAAATATTAGAATTTCTTATCCAGGTGAATTTAGTCAAAGAGCTTATTTAAACCGTAAAATTGATTTAATACAAGCAGAATCAATTATGGATTTAATTTATGCTAAAAATGAAAATGCTATTAAAATAGCTAACTTAGGTTTACAAAAAAAAACATCTCAATTAGTTATTGAATTAAGAGAAAAAATTTTAAATTTAATTTCACAAATTGAAGTTAATATTGATTATCCTGAATATGAAGATACAATCGTAATGTCTAAAGAAAATATTTTACCACAAACTAAATTATTAATTAAAGAAATCAGAAATATTTTAAAACATTCTTATAAAACACGTTATTTAAAAGAAGGTGTTGAAACTTTAATTATTGGTCGACCTAATGTAGGTAAATCTAGTTTATTAAATTTTTTTTTAAAAGAAGAAAGATCTATTGTTTCTGATGTACCAGGAACTACAAGAGATTTTGTAGATGTTTATTTAAATTTACAAGGAATTACATTACATTTAATTGACACAGCAGGCGTTAGAAAATCAGAAAATAAAATAGAAAAAATTGGTATTTTAAAAACTAAAAAACTTTTAAAAAAAGCAGAATTAGTTTTATTAGTGTTAGATCAAAGCAATTATTTACAATCAGAAGATAAAGAGTTATTAAATTTAACAAAAGATTACCCTCGAATTTTAATAGGAAATAAATCAGATTTAGAAACTAAAATTGAAACACAAAAACTTAAAGAAGAAATTATTTTTATATCTACTATTAAAAAAAAAGGATTAAAAATACTTCAAAATAATATTTTAAAAATTTTAAAACTAGATGTTATTAAAGAAAAAGATTTTAATTATTTATCCAATACAAGACATATTCAACAAATAAAAAAAGCCCTATGTTCTTTAGAAGATGCTTCAAATTCATTACAAAATAATATACCTGTAGATATTTGTGTAGATGATTTTAAAAAATCTTATCAATTTTTAGGTTTAATTTTAGGAGAATATCAAACTGACAATTTAATAAAAAATTTATTTTCTAAATTTTGTTTAGGTAAATAATTTATAAAAATTAAAAATAAAACAACGCATAGAAAGAATTGAAAATATGATTAAAGTTAAATTAAAAAATGATTTAGAAAAATATTTTTCTCACGGAACTGATGTTTTAACTATTATAAAAAAATATTTAAAAAAATTAGAAAAAACAGCAGTAGCAGCTTTTTTTAATGAAAAATTAATTGAATTAAATACTCCATTACAAGAAGATGGAATATTAGAAATTATTAATTTTAAACACATTGAAAGTTTAAAAATATTAAATCACACTACTTCTCATTTGATGTTGCAAGCATTAAGTATTAAATTTCCGAATATGTTACCAACTGTAGGAAATTTTAATGAAGAGGGATTTTATTATGATATTGATTTTCAAGAATATAAAATTTCTAATCATGATTTTGATTCTATAGAAAAACAAATGCATAAAATTGCAGAAAAAAAATTAGATATATCAAAAAAAGAATTTACTTATGAACAAGCATTGAAAATATTTAAAAATAATCATTATAAACAAGAATTATTAAAAGAAAATAAAAATAAAAAAATTACTATTTATCAACAAGGAGATTTTATGGATCTTTGTTCTGGTTTACACATTATAAACACTAAATTAATAAAATATTTTAAACTTTTAAAAATTTCTGGTGCTTATTTTAAAGGATGTTCTAATAGAAAACAAATAATTAGAATTTACGGAACTTCTTTTTTTAATAAAAATGATTTAGATAATTATTTAAAACTTTTACAAAAAAAAAAAATGAGCGATCATAAATACATTAATAAAGAATTAAATTTTTTTATGTTATCAAAAGAAGTAGGTTTAGGTCTTCCTTTTTGGTTATCAAAAGGTAGCACTATAAGACGTATAATCGAAAGATATATTATTGATAAAGAATTAATGAATGGTTATAACCATGTTTACACACCTATTATTGCTAACATTAATATTTATTCAACCTCAGGACATTTAGAACATTATCATAATAATATGTTTCCAGCAATGAATATGCCAAATGGAGAAAAATATGTTTTACGTCCTATGAATTGTCCACATCATATGATGATTTATAAAAATAAAATTTATAGTTATAGAGAATTACCAGTTAAAATAGCTGAATTAGGGATGATGCATCGTTTAGAAAAATCAGGTGCAGTTTCTGGTTTAGAAAGAGTAAGAGAAATGACTTTAAATGATGCTCATATTTTTATTAGAAAAGATCAAATTAAAGAAGAATTTAAAAAAATTGTAAATTTTATTCAAGAAGTATATAAAGATTTTAATATTAATAATTATATATTTCGTTTAAGTTATCGCGACCCTTTAGATAAAAAAAAATATTTTAATGATGATGAAATGTGGAATAAAGCAGAAATTATTTTAAAAGAAATTATGTTAGAATTAAAACTAAATTTTACTGAAGCTAAAGGTGAAGCTGCTTTTTATGGTCCTAAATTAGATGTTCAAGTTTTAACAGCTTTAGGTCATGAAGAAACTTTATCCTCAGTTCAAATTGATTTTTTATTACCAAAAAGATTTAAATTAACTTATGTTGGCGAAGATGGTCAAAATTATTCCCCAATATTAATTCATCGTTGTATTGTTTCTACTATGGAAAGATTTTTTTCTTATTTATTAGAAAGATATAAAGGTTTTTTTCCTTTTTGGTTAGCACCTGTACAAGTTATTTTAATTCCTATTAATTTAGATAATCATTTAATATATACAAAAAAAATTGAATCTATTTTATTAAAAAATGGCTTTAGAGTTGAAATTAATAAAAAAGATTCTACTTTAAGTTATAAAATTAGAGAAGCTCAAAAATTTAAAATACCTTATCAAATAGTTATCGGTGATAAAGAAATAAAAGATAACATAATTACCTTTAGAGAATATAAAAAAAATTTACAAATAACAATGAAAATTGATAAATTTATTGATTTATTAATAGAAAAAATGAATCAAAAATAATATTATAATAATTTTTTTATTTTAATTATATTATTTATAAAATAAAAATTAAGTTAGGAAATTTTAAATATGAAAAGAAAAATTTTAATTGCTGGAAATTGGAAAATGTATAAATCAAAAGATGAAGCATTAGAATTTATTTATCAAATTAATACTAAAATTCCTTCTTTTGAACAAATAGAAACAATTATTTTTCCTCAATTTACTTTATTAGATTCTTTAATTCAACGAGAAGGTTCTAAATTACAAATTGGGGCTCAAAATACTTTTCATAAAACAGAAGGTCCTTTTACTGGTGAAGTTTCTCCAGCAAATCTTAAACAATTAGGTGTTAAATATGTTTTATTAGGCCATAGTGAAAGAATAAATTTATTTTACGAGACTTATGAATTAATTAATTTAAAAATTTTAACTTCTTTAAAAGAAAAATTAAAAATAATTTTATGTATAGGTGAAAATTTTAAAATTAAAGAAATGAAAAAAAAAGAATTATTTTTAGCTGAAAAATTAAAAAAATTGTTTAGCGGAGTTTCATTATTAGATGTCAAAAACATTGTGATTGCTTACGAACCTTCTTGGTCTATTGGTACAGGAAAAATTGATAATTTATTCGATATTAATCAAATAATTAAATTTATTAGAAAAAAAATTTCTCAATTTTTTTCTTTAGAAATAGCTAATGAAATAAGAATTATTTATGGTGGTTCTGTTAATTTTTCTAATATTAAAAATATTTTAGAACAAAAAGAAATTGATGGAGTTTTAGTTGGAAATTCTTCTTTAAAAGTAAAAGATTTTTTATTTTTAACAGAAATTGCTAAAAAAGTTGCTTTAAATAAAAATAATTTTTATAATAAAAAAATATAATTAAATAATAATTATTTTTATAATAATTTTATATAAAAAATTACTTTTTGAAAATAAATTTTTTTATTATTGTTTAAAATTTAAAAAATATTTATTTTATATTTAATTATTTATTTTTATAATTTTTAAAAAGTTTAAATGTTAAAGATGTAGCTATTCTTCCTCTTTTTGTTCTTTTAATATAACCTTTTTTTAGCAAATAAGGTTCGTATATATCTTCAATAGTAGAAACTTCTTCTCCAATATTTGCGGCAATATTTTTTATTCCCGCCGGGCCACCTTCAAATTTTTCTACTAAACTTTTTAAATATGTATAATCAGCGTCATCTAAACCATTTTTATCAATAGTTAGTTTTTCTAGCGCCATTGTAGCAATACGCTCATCAATCAAACCTTCATTATAAACATCAGCAAAATCTCTAATTCTTCTAAAAAGTCGATTGGCAATTCTGGGTGTACCTCTACTTCTTTTTACTAATTTTTTTAAAGTATTATTATCAATTTTTGTATTATAAACTAATGATGTTCTTTTTATAATTAATTCTAATTCATCTTCGGAATAATAATTTAATTTTAAAATTAAACCAAAACGATCCCTCAAAGGAAAAGAAATATCACCAAATCTAGTAGTAGCACCTATTAAAGTAAAAGGTGGTAAGTCAATTCTAATAGATTTTTTTTCATTTTCTGAACCTAACAAAATATCTAAAACATAATCTTCCATAGCAGAATATAAAATTTCTTCAATTGATTTAGGCAAACGATGTATTTCATCAATAAACAAAACATCGCCAATTTGTAAATTACTTAATGTAGCAACTAAATCACCACTTCTTTCCATAGCAGCACCACTAGTAATTTTAAAATTAACATTTAATTCTTTAGCAACGATTTTAGCTAAAGTTGTTTTACCCAATCCTGGCGGACCATAAATTAATAAATGTTCTAAGGATTCTTTTCTTTTTTTAGCAGCCTTTATATATACAGATAAAATCTCTTTTAAATTTTTCTGCCCCATATATTCTTTCAAAGTTTCTGGCCTTAAATTTTTTTCTTTTTCATCGATAGTAGATAATTTTAATTCAGAATTTTTATTTAATGTCATTATTTTATAACCCTTTTTTTATTAAATATTTTTTACTAATTTTAATAAAGCTTCTTTAGTCATTAATTCTAATTCTTTTGTATCATCAACTTTATTTAAAACTGATTTAATTTCTTTTTTAACAAAACCTAAGTTTAATAAAATTTTTTCCAATTCTTTTTGTTTTTTATTTAAGATTATTTTTTCCGCAAATATTAAATTACCTTTAAGTTTTAAAATAATTTGTTGAGCTGATTTAATACCAATTCCTGGAAATTTTATTAAATATAAATTATCATTATTTTCAATAGCTTGTAAGACTTGTTCTAAATTATCTGTTTCAGTAAGCATTAAAGCACTTTTAGGTCCTATAGTAGGAACATCTAATAATTTTTTAAAAAAAAATAAATTTTTGTTATTATTAAAACCATATAAAATTTGTAAATTTTCTTTAATATGAAAATGAACAAAAAATTTATATTCTTTATTTATTTCATAAAAATAAGGATTAGAAACCATAATATGATAACCAATATTATTATTATCAACTACAACAAATTTTTGGCCAATGTTTACTACTTTACCTTTGATATAAGAATACATAAACAAACTCCCTTTAAAAAATATTATTATTTATAAGTTATAATTATAATTATAACTTATAAATAAGTATGTTATAATAATTTAAGTATGATTTTTTAAATATCATTTTATTAAATAAGGAGAATTTTTATGTCATCTTCTGAAAAAAAATTTTTAAAAAATCCTTTAGATTTTAATTATGTTGTTAAAAATCAACAATTTTTAACAAATAACAATAAAAAAAATGAAGAGATTTTAAAAGAAAAAATACAATATTTAGATAATGAATTTTTAATTTTAGTTAAAGCTTTAAATGAAAAAAATTGGAAAAATATTTTTGTTTCTAAAAATAATTTAAAAAAAATTATTTCTTATCAAAAACAATTAAAAGAAGAAAGAATATATAAAGAAAATAAAAAACAAAAATTATTAATTAAAGAATTAAATCAACAAAAAAATAAAAATAAATTAAAAATTCAAAATTTACATATTGATTTTATAAAACAAAAAAATCAAATTAAAAAACAAAATTTAGAAAAAATACAACAAATAGAAACTATTTTTTTAAAAAAAAATGAAAATATAGACAAAGAATTAAAATTTTTAGAACAAAAACAATTTAAACAAGATTATAATCATTCTCAACAAGAACAAATTTTAAATAAAATTTTTAAAGAAAAGAATACTTTTTTTAATTTAGAAATAAATATTATTAATAAAGAATTACAAGAAAAAATAATAATACACACACAAAAACATCAAAAAAATAAAGATATTTTAGAAAAATTAGAAAAAAAAAATATTATACTTTTTGAAAAAAAAATAAATGCAACAAACGATATTTATCAAAAAAATTTTTTTATTCATTATAAGATTTTTGATCAAATGCAAAAAGATTATTTAGATAAAAAAAAAGATTTAGAAAATAAAATAAAAAAATGCTTTGATAAAAAAAAAATAATTTATTTTATTCATAATATTTTTTTACCAAAAACTTCCAATAATAATATTTATAAAATTTTTTTAAAATTGTTAAATCAAATTAAAAAAAATAATTTAATTCATTTAAAAAAATTAACTTTTTGGCGTCAAAAAAATTTTTTTCTTAAATTATCTAATCAAACAAAGATTAAATTTTTAAATTATATAAGTTACTTAGAAATTCAAAAATTCAAACATAAAAAAAAACAAAATGAAATTATTTTTGATAAAAATAAACAACAATATCAATTATTAAATTCCACAAAAATAAATTTTATTAAAATGCAAACAGAATTATATTTAAACATTAATAAAGAAAAAAAATATTTATTAGATGTTCAATATTATGAATTAAAAGAAGAAATTCAAAATAAAAAAATACAATTGCAAATAGAAAAAGAAATTATTTTAAATGAATTTGAATATCAAAAAAATTTTTTAAATTTAAATAAAATTTATCAACAAAAAAAAAATTTATTAACTTTACAATTAAAATTAGAAAAAAATAAATTTCAATTAAAAGATCTTGAAAAAATTTATTCAAAACGTCAAAAAATAATTCATTTAGAACAAAAAATAAAAAATTTTAAACTTTTTAATAGTATTAATATACAAATTAATTATATTTTTCATAATCAAGAAAAAAAAAATTTTTTTACTAAATATCAAATACAAAAACATAAAATTACAAATTTATTAGAAAAATCTTATTTAAAACAAGATTTTAATTTAAAACAAATATTAGAATTTGTACAAAAATATATTTTATTTGACAACATAATAGAAATTACTAAACCTATTTTTTGTAAAATTATTCATTATTTAAATCAAATCAATATTAATAAAAATATTTTTAATAAAAATTTTAACAAAATTAATAATTTATTTCAGTTTATTTCTGAAAATATTATTGATAAAAAATATCAAAATTATTATTTTTTTTATAAAAAAAGATATTTATTTGAAAAACAAAAAATTAACAATGAAGTTAAAATGGTTAAAGAAATAATATCATATTATGAAAATAATCTTTCTTTTATAAGACAATTAATACAAAATAAACAAAATATTTCTTACAATAATAAATATCGTTTAAATTATTTTTTAGAAAAAAAAATAAAAAAATATGAAAAAAAAAATCTTATTTTTAAAAAAAATTTAAAAAAATTAAATAATCAAATGGAAATATTAATTAAAAAATATCAAAAAAATATTTTCGAATTAAAACAAGAACAATTTCAAATAATTAAAATTAACAATATTTTACAAATAGAATTATTCAATAATTTAAATCAAAAAAAAATAAATATCGAAAAAAATAAATTATTTCAAAAATATAGAAATAAATTACTACAAAAAAAATTTTTAAAAATTTTAAAAAAATTTAAAAAAAACATCAATTTTATTTATGAAAGAAATCAATTACAAAAAGATAAAATTATAAAAATTTTTAATTTTTTTAAAAAAGAAAAAAAAAATATTATAATTTTTAAAAATAATATTATTGAAGAAAATCAAAAAAAAATAGATATTTTTTATTATTTAGTAATAAGTATTATTGAAAATATAAATATTATTAATCAAAATTATAAAAATAAAAAAAAATTAGAAAAAAAAATAAATTTACAAAAAGAAAAAAAACAAATTATTAATGTAATTAAAGATCAATTTATTTATATGAAAAATACATCTTTTTTAATAGAAGAAAACTTAAAAGAAGCTCATTTGAACATTATAAAACAATTAAAAAATGAACAAAAAAAATTAATTAAAACATTTAACTTTAAAAAAGAAGAATTAAATTTAAAAATAAAAAAAAGATTTTTATATTTTCAAAAAATAAAAAAATTAAAAAAAAATAATGAACATTATAATATGGATTATTTTAGAAATATTAAAAAACAATTATTATATAAATTTAAACAAAATAAAAATAAAAATGATAAAATAATTAAAAAAAATAATTTCATAATTAGAAAAAATAACTTTTGTTTAAAAATAAAAATAAAAAAAATAATTTGTTTAGAAAAAATTAAATTATTTTTTATTATTATTTTAATTTATTTTAAATATTTGATTAAAAAAATTGAAATTAAAAAAAATCAAATAAAATCTAAAAAACAAATTAAAAAAAAAAATAATATAGAAAAGAAAATTTATTTATTAAATATTTAAATTTTCTATTTTTTTTTAAAACTAAACTTATATTCACTTTTATTAATTAAATTTAAAATATTTTTTTTATGTTTAAATAAAATTATAAAATTAATAAAAAAAATAGTAATTAATTCATTTACACCAATTGAACCTTCAAAAAATAAAATAATATAAATAAAAAAAATAGTTAAAATTGAAGATAATGATGAATAACCAGAAATTAAAAAAATAACAATAAAAAATAACATACCTAATAAGCCACAAACAGTTGATAAACCACAAAACATACCTACTGTAGTAGCTACCGCTTTACCACCCTTAAAATTGGTAAAAAATGGATAAATATGTCCTAAAATAGAAAATAATCCAAATATAATTCTATAATAAGAAATATTATTAACATCATTATTATGTTCTTTAAAAAAAAATACAGCTAAAAAACCTTTACTAAAATCAAAAAAACAAGTAATAAGACCATATTGAAAACCTAAAATTCTAGCAGCATTGCTAGTGCCAATATTTTTAGAACCTAAAAAACGTAAATCTTTATTTTTAACTAATTTGCCTATTACTAAACCTGTAGGAAAAGATCCTAAAAGATAAAAACTAATAGCAATAAAAAAAATATTAATAAATAATAAAAAATGCATTTTATTAAATTCCATTCTTCCTGTTTATTTTAATTTCTTTATAAAAAATATAAATTTATCTTATAATATTATAAATTGTTGTAAATATATATAAAAAATAAAATAATTAAAATAATAATAAAAAGATTAATAATTTATTTTAATTATAATTATTAAAAATTAATAAATAATTAAAATTAATAATTTTTAATAATTATAAATAACTTTGTAAATCATTTTTTTAGTAATAGAACCTTCTCTTAAAATTTTAAAATTATTATTTAATTGCAAATCTAAAACAGTAGAAGATAATTTTGATAAATTTTTTTCTGAATCATAAAAAATATAATCAACTTTTTTTTCATATTTTTCAAAAATAACTTTATAATTGTTTAAAGGAGGGAAACCACTAATATTAACAGAAGTAGTTTTTAAAGGTCCATATTTTTTTAATAATTTTAAAGCTAGCAAGTGTTTAGGTTGTCTAATTCCTAAGTTTTTTTCTTTATTTTTTTTTTTATAAAAAGATGTAGTTTTTAAAATTAAAGTCAAAGGTCCAGGCCAAAAGTGATTCATTAATTTTTTAGATGTTGCATTAATTTTTACAAATTGTCTAATTTGAGATAAATCATAAAATAAAATAGATAATGGTTTTGAAAATGATCTTTTTTTTAACTTATAAATTTTATTAATTCCTTCATTATCATTAATTTTAGCTCCTATACCATAAATTGTATCCGTAGGAAAAATAATTAACGATCCTTTTTTCATATTTTTAAAATTATTAAATTTTATATTTATTACCAATAAATGAAATAAATTTTTATTTTTTTCAATAAATAAAAATTTATTTATTATATTCATCAATTAAAGGTTCAATAATAAAATCTAATTTTCCTTCCATAATAATATCTAATTTTTTTAAATTTAAAGAAATACGATGATCAGTAATACGGTTTTGTGGATAATTATAGGTCCTTATTTTTTCGCTACGTTCACCACCACCAATTAAAAACTTTCTTTTTTGATTTTCTTTTTCTGTATTTTGCTTATTAATTTTATCATAAATTCTAGCTTTTAATAAACTAAATGCTTTTTTTTTATTTTCATGTTGACTTTTACCTATTTGACAAGCAACACTAATATTTGTTGGTAAATGAGTTAAACGCACAGCTGATTTTGTAGTATTAACAGATTGACCACCTGGGCCACTAGAATTAAAAGTGTCAAAACGAATATCTTTCCAATCAATTTTAAATTCTATTTCATCTACTTCAGGCATAACTAAAACGGTAGAAGTAGAAGTATGAATACGACCTTGTACTTCTGTAGTCGGTACTCTTTGAACCCTATGTACACCAGATTCATACTTTAAAAAATAATATACTTTTTTTCCAGACAAAATAAATTCTACTGAAGAAATACCACCTTTAATATTAGTAATTAAATTTAAAATTTCCATTTTCCAATTTTTTAATTCAGCATATTTAGAATACATTCTAAATAAATCTGCCGAAAAAAGATTAGCTTCATCACCGCCGGCAGCCCCTTTAATTTGTATAATAACATTTTTATTATCTTCTGGTTCAAGCGGAAATAATAAATATTTTAATTTTTTTAATTCATTTTGTATTTTTTCGTTTAAAATTTCTTCTTCTTGAAAAGCTAAATTTAATAAATCATTATTACAATCATTTTTAATAAATTGTTTTATTTTAAATAATTCTTTTTCTAAATTTAAATATTCATCATAAGTATCAACAATTTCTTTTAAATTTCCTATTTCTTTAAATAATTGAACTTTTTTTTTAGAATTTTTTTCTAATAAAATTAATTTTTGTAAATTTAAATATTTTTGATTTATTTTTTTTAATTTATCAAACATTTTTTAACTATTTTCCTTATTATAATAAGTTTTTTATATATTTTATATAATTTATTAAAATACCTATATTTCTTCTATAAAAGATAAAGTTGTAAGATTAAAATCAAATTTTTTAATACCAATAATACCTTGACGATTTTTAGAAATAATTAAATCTACTTTAACTACATCATTTTTTCCAAATTGATTTTTATCTTTAACATAATAATCTTCACGATATAAAAACATTACAACATCAGCATCTTGCTCAATCGAACCAGAATCTCTTAAATCGGATAATATTGGTTTTTTATCTTCTCTTTTTTCTACATCACGAGATAATTGTGATAAAGCTAAAACTGGAATTTTTAACTCTCTTGCCATTTGTTTTAAATTTCGCGAAATAGTTGATATTTCTTCTTGTCGATTATTCTTTTGATTAGAATTATGAATTAATTGTAAATAATCAATAATAACGAAATCTAATTTATTTTCATGTTTAAGTTGACGACATTGTTGTCTAATTTTTGAAATATTTACAGAAGATGAATCATCAAAAAAAATGTTATACTCACTTATTTCATCACAGGTTTTATTAATCATATTTAATTCATGTTCACTTAATCCTCTACTTAATTGAATTTTTTTATGATATATTTTAGTTTTAAAACTTAACATTCTAGTTCCAATTTGTTCATTAGACATTTCTAAACTAAAAATAGCTATTCCTGGCGGGGTTGAATTAACTCTAGACATATTTAAAGCTAAATTCATAACAAAAGCACTCTTACCCATAGCAGGTCTAGAAGCCAATACAATAAATTCTTCTGGTTTAAAACCTAATGTAATTTCATCTAAACTATTAAATCCAGTTCTTAAACCAATTACTCGATCATCAGAATTACGAGTATTAATAGTTTTTTCTTGAATAGATTTTAATAAATTTCCAATTTCTATAAAAAAATTAGTTTTTCTTTTTTTTGATAATGAAAAAATTTTTTCTTCAGCAAAATCTAAATACCTTTGAATATCAATTTCATCATTATAACCTTTAGCATTGATCGCAGCACTAACCTCAATCAATTCTCTTTTTAAAGCTGCTTCTTTAATTAATTCTATATAAGTTTCTAAATTATTAATATCAGAAATTAAATTAACTAAATCAATTAAATAGTCTATATCTTCTTCTTTATCTTCTGATATATTTTTTTCTTTTAATAAAGAATGAACTGAAATATAATCAATTTCTTTTTTTTCTTTAAATAAATTTTTCATAGCTTGAAAGATATCTTTATGTTTAATCTCAAAAAAATCTTCTACATTTAAAACATCATAAATAAAAGACATTTTTTTAGGATTTAAAAAAATAATTCCTAAAATAGCTTGTTCAGCTTCGAAATGAAAAGGTAATCTTTTTCTTATTATAACATTTTTCATTATTAAATTATCTTATCATCAACAACATTAACTAAAAAATAAGCTTTAATTTCATTAGTTAAAATAACTTCTATTTTATAAATACCCAAAGAATTGATTTCACCATCTAAACATATTTTTTTTTTATCAATAAAAATATTATATATTTTATGAAATTCTTCTACAATTTGTTTAGAAGTAACTTTTCCATAAATTTTTCCATTAGGTCCCAATTTTACCTCAATATTAATTTTTTTATTATCAATTTCTGATTTTAATTTGGACATTAAAAATTCATGATTACGTTTTTTTTCTATCTCATCATTTTTTTCTTTTTTTATTTTTTCAATATTTTCATCATTAGCTAATAAATATTTTTTACTTTTTATTAAAAAATTACCATAAATAGGTTTTACTTTAATAATATCTCCTTTCTTTAAACCTTTATTTTGAATATCTTCTAACACAATAATTTTCATATTAACACCAGTTTCATATTCTAATTTTAATAATTTTTTTAATTTTTTAACAGTTTCTTCAACATTATCACTTTTAATTTGAGTAGCTGCACTATTTAAATGTCCTCCACCACCCAACTGTTCCATTAATATTTGAACATTAACATTATTATAAGATCTAGCACTTATGCCAACAGTATTTTCATTTAATTTAGTAAATGTAAAAGCAGCATCAATATTTTGAATATCTAAAACTGTTTCTGAAACTTGAGCTAAGAAAGATCTATTATCATAAATTTGTTCACTTTTAACAATAGCAAATCTTCCCATATAAATTTCCATTTTATCAATTAATTTATTTATTTCTAAAATTTTTATAAAATCATTTCTTAACCAAGATTTAACTTCCATACTATCTGCGCCTAAATCTTTTAACTTAGCCAAAACTTCAAAAGTTATAGAACTAGTGCGATAAGTAAAATTATTAGTATCTAATAAAATTCCTGCATACATAATACTTGCTTCAAAAGGAGTAAATATAATTTCTTTTCCTAAAAAAGGGATTAATTCCACCATTAACTCTACAGTAGAAGAAGCAGAAGAATTCAAATAAGAAAAAAGACTTTTAATATTATCATTTGGTGTACGATGATGATCTATAACAACAATATTATTAGTTAAAGAAAGTAATTGAGGACTATTAGTTATTTCTTTCGATTGAGTATCTAAAATAACTAAAGTATCATTTTTTTGAATCATTTTTTTTGCTTTATCAGTAATAATAATGTTATTTTTTATTTCTGGAATTTTAATAATAAGTTTACGATAGACAAAAGTAACGCTAGGATCTAAATTATCTTCATCTATAATTAAATATTGTTTATTAAAATTATTAATACTAGAAGCAATTCTATAAAAAGCTATCATGGAAGCTAAAGAATCAAAATCCGTATTATTATGACCCATAATAAAACAATCATTATTTTTATTTAATATATCTAACAAAATTTGTGCATTAACTCTAACATTAACTTTCGAATTTTTAATAAACGAATCTGTTTTAGCACCAAAAAATTTAATATTTTCATTTTCTATATTTACAACAGCTTGATCTCCACCTCTTTTTTGAGACAATTCTATAGCATTTTGAGCATAAGAAGATAATTTATCATAAGATAAATTCCAACAAGCAATCCCAATTGAAAGTGTAATTTTTAACTGATATTTATTAGAAATATTTCTAACTTGTTCTAATATAGAAAATTTATCTTTTATAATAATTTCTAACTTTTCTCTATGAATGATCAATAAAAAACGATTATCGAATAATTTTTTTAAATAACCTTCATGATTTTCTGCAAATTCAGAAATAACTGTCAAATATTGACCTTGTATATGAGTTTGTTCAGATAAATCATAACGAACTAAAGATTCTTCTAAATTATCAAAAGACAAAATTGATAAAGCTGGTGTTTTTTGATAATAAAGTTTTTTAATTTGTTCTTTTTCTGTAACATTAAACAAATAAAAAACATTAAATTCTTTTTTATATAAACATTCAAACTTTTCTTGATCAATATTTATAATAGTTGTATTATTATTATCTGCAAAATTAGTTAATTTTTCCATTTCTTCATTTAAATTTTTTAAAGGTGTGTTAATGACAGGATTTTTTAAAATAGAATTAGCATAAGGATTTAACCATTGAATACCTTTTTCAACATCATCAATTAAAACAATACCTATAGGTAATTTATTAAAAACTTCTTCACCAACTTGATTTACATAATAAGATAATTTAGACCATAAAGAAAGTTTATTTCTTAAACGATTAATTTCAAAATAATTTTGAAAATTCAACAAAAAACCTATACATAAAATTAATAAAAATATTTTAACTAAAAGACTAAAAGTAGTGAAATCAGTCCATACTTTTTTTATTGATTTTTCTCCACCAACTATTATACTTTTAATATTACTATTAATACTGATAAAATCCATAGTCAAACTAATAAATAATATAAAAATAACTATCACACAACATAAAATAAAAATAGTTTTATAGTTAATTTTTTTTTTGAACATGAAATTTAATCAAACTCTTTCTTTTTTTATTTTTACATATTATAAAAAAATAAACAGAATTAAAATATTCTGTTTGTTTTATTTTTTTATAAAAGGAAGTAAAGCCATATGGCGTGCTCTTTTTATTGAAATTGCTAAACGTCTCTGCCAAATAGCACTAGTACCTGTTATTCTTTTTGGTATAATTTTTCCTTGTTCAGTAATAAATTTTTTTAATAATTCTATGTCTTTAAAATCTATTTTAGTTATTTTATTATCTGTAAAATAACAAACTTTATTACGTTTTTTAAAAATTTTCTTTTTATTAAATTTCATAATTTACTCTATCCTAACTATTAGTTTAAAATGGAACATCATCATCATCTTCACTATTGTAAATATCAATATTTTTTTGATTATTATTAATTTCTAACTTATCGTCAAAATTATTAGATTTTTTTGGTTCTAAAAATTGAATACTATCACAATAAACTTCAGTTACATAACGTCTAATACCATCTGGAGTATCATAATTACTAGTTCTTATATTACCTTCAATACCCAATAAAGCGCCTTTTGTAATATATTTTGTTAAATTTTCAGCTTGTTTTCTCCAAACTACACAACTAATAAAATCAGTTTCTCTATTACCTTCTTTGTTAATAAAATTTCTACCAACAGCCAAACTAAATCTAACAGTAGGTATATCAAGATTAACATAACGCAATTCTGGGTCTTTAGTTATTCTACCCACTAAAATAACTTTATTAATCATAAATAAATCACTCCTCTTTTATAACTATAGATCTTATTATATCTTCATTAATTTTAACAACACGTTTAAATTCTTCTATCATTTGTGGAATAGCATTAAAAAACATAGAAACATAATAACCTTTATAATGTTTATCAATACAATAGGCTAAATCTTTTAATCCTAGTTCTTTTGTTTTAATACTTTTATTTTCATTATTATAAAATATTTTATTAATATTTTCAATATTTTTTTTAATTTCTCCATCACTTATATTAGGACGCATAATATATAATATTTCGTATTTTTTCATATTTTCCCCTTATGGACATTTTTTTGTTCTTTAATTAATAAAGAAAAGGATCTAAAGAAAAAGATCAAGTTATAAAATTATAATAGAAATCATTTTCTATTGTATTTTATCAAATTTATAAAAATAATTATATTAAATTATTAAATTTTTTTTAAAAACATATATTATTTTATATTAATTAATAGTAAATAATCATTTTAATATTTATCTTATTAATTAATATAAAATTTAAAAAAATAATATATTAATAAAATATAAACATTATTTAAATTTCTAGTTGGCAGGGATATCAGGATTCGAACCCGAACAAGCGGTTTTGGAGACCGTTATGCTAGCCATTAACATCATATCCCTATATTTTTATACTATTTTTATAATTTTTTTTGTAATTTTAATAAATAATAAATTATATTTTATGAAATTAATTTGGTACGGGTGACAGGACTTGAACCTGCAAGTTTTATTAAACGCTAGATCCTAAGTCTAGTGCGTCTGCCATTTCGCCACACCCGCAAAATAATATATAATTATAAAAAATCAAAAAAAATTAATAATTAAAAATTTGGCAGGCCCAGATGGATTTGAACCAACGAATCACGGAGTCAAAGTCCGTTGCCTTACCACTTGGCTATGGGCCTAAAAAAATATTATTTATTATAAATTATTATTCTTTTGGGGCGGTTGATGGGAATCGAACCCACGAATATCGGCGCCACAAGCCGCCGCGTTAACCACTTCGCCACAACCGCCATTTTTTATAAATAATAAAATTATAAGTAATTAAATAACTTAAATATTTTAAACTAAAATTATTCATTTGTAAAATAAAAAATATATTTTAAATTATATTAAATATTAAAAAATTCAAAATTGTAAAATAATGATACAATTTTATAGTTATTTAACCATAATATATAAGTATATCAAACATTTAAATTTTATGAATATAATTTAATTAATATTTCTAGAAATATAGTGAATATTAGAAAAATTTCTTAAATTAATCATTAAATTATCTAATTCCTGTTTATTATTAACCAATATTTTTAATTTAATAATGGTTTCAATTTTATTATTAATAACATTTAAATTAACAATATTAATAGCAAATTTATTCAATTTATTTATAATTTGTGGTAATAAAGAAATATTTTTAGAACATTTTATATAAAGATAAGCAGCATTTTTTATTTTAACATTAAAATCCCAAACAACATTAACTAATTTATTTTTATTATATTTTTTTAAATTAATACATTCATAACAATGTATAACAACACCTTTTTCTTTACTAATAAAACCCAAAATTTCATCTCCTAAAACAGGCAAACAACAATTAGCTAACTTTAATTTTATATTGCTTAAACCATCAACAATAATACCAATTTTATTTTTTTTATTTGATATTTGTGAAGATTTATGAATATAATTATTCAATAATTTTTTTTGTTCGTCTTCTTTAAAAACATATTGTTGAAAAATTAATTTAGGAGAAATATTTTTTTTACCTATTTCTAAATAAAAATCATTTAAAGAATCAAAATTGTATTTTTTAAAATTCTTTTTTAAAAATTTATTATCAATAATAAAATTTATTTTTTGTAATTGTTTTTCTTTTTCTAATAATTCTTTACCTAATGCAATTAAATCTTCATTTTGATATTTATATAATATATGCTTAATTTTTCTTTTAGCATAAATAGTTTTAACAATTCTTAACCATTCTTTATTAATTGTTATAACATTTTTATTAGTTTTAATATTAACAAAATCACCATTTTTTAATTGATAATTTAAAGGAGTAATTTTACCATTAATAATAGCTCCAGACATTTTAGCACCAATTTCAGTATGAATCCTAAAAGCAAAATCAATCGGAGTAGAACCTTTAGGTAATTCTAAAACTTTCTGTTTAGGAGTAAAAACATAAACATTTTCACTTAGAATATCATTTTTAATCGCATCCGTAAACTCTTTAGAAGTTTCTTGAGGATAATTATCATAAGAATCTTTAGTAATTTTAATAAGCTCATTATACCATCTTAATTTTTTTGCAATTTCCAATTGTTTTATTTCTTTAGAATAAACTTTATTTTCTTTATAAGTCCAGTGAGAAGCAATACCTTTTTCAGCTATTTCGTCCATTACCATTGTTCTAATTTGAATCTCAAATAAATCACCTGATTTTTTTGATAAAACTGTAGTATGCAAAGATTGATATAAATTAGGTTTTGGGACAGCAATATAATCTTTAAATTTTAAAGGAATAGGAAAATAATTAGCATGAATAACTCCTAAAATTTGATAACATAAATCTACATTATCAACAATAATTCTAATAGCAAATAAATCAAAAATTTCAGAAAAACTCAAATTTCTTTTAGTCATTTTTTTATAAATACTATAAATATTTTTAACTCTTCCTTTAATTATAAAATTATTTAAATTATTTTGAAAAAATAACTGTTTGATATTAGTTATAATTTTTTCAATATTTATTTCTCTTTCTCTTTTTTTAGACTTAATTAATTCTGAAATATGATAGTAAATTTGAGGATTAATATATCTTAAACATAAATCCTCTAATTCAGATTTAATTTCAAAAATACCTAAACGATGAGTTAAAGGAGCATAAATTTCTAACGTTTCTTTAGCTATTCTAATTTGTTTTTCTGGTCTTAATGATTTTAAAGTTTGCATATTATGCAATCTATCAACAATTTTAATAATAACTACTCTTATGTCTTGCGCTATTGCTAAAAAAATTTTTTGATGATTATCAGATTGTCCATATTGTTCATAATCTTGATTAAAAACTAATTTTTCTAACTTAGTAACATATCTAACTAAATTAGCTATATCTTCACCCATTAAATCAGTTAATTCTAAAAAACTTAAATCAGTATCTTCTAAAATATCATGTAATAAACCAGCCATTAAAGTATTAGGTTCTACATTTAAATTAGATAAAATTTTAGCTACAGCTACTAAATGAACAATATAATCTTCTCCTGTTAATCTTTTTTGTCCATCATGTTTGTGTTTAGCCAATTGATAAGCTTTAGTAATTTTATTTAAAATTTGTATTTGAGAAATATTTTTAGCAACAGTCTGAATTAAATCTTGAAATAAAATATCATTTTGTAAATAATTTTTTTTTATTATCAAATATATAACCTATTTTCTTTATAATTAATTAAAAAAATAATATAAATTTAAATATAATTTTAGTTAATAAAATAAAACATAATTTAAATAATTTTTAAACATAAATCATTTTTTTATTACAAGAATAAACTTCTTTAATCATTCCAGAACCCAAACAAATATCGTCTAAATAAAAAGCACATATTTGTCCAGGAGTCACGGCTTTAATTTTTTGAGGATAATAAACTTTAACCGTAGTATTATTTAACCAACTAATAATAATTTTTTGATCTAATTGACGATAACGAAATTTAGCATTTAAATTTTTTTTCGATTTTTCAATTTGTTTTTGAATATCATCAATATTACTACGCCATACTACATTTACTATTAAAGCAGAATCACTATATAAATAAAAATGTTCTGAACCTTGTTCTACATATAATACATTCTTTTTTAAGTTTTTACCAATAACAAACCAAGGAGATTGATTAGATTTAAAACCACCTAAACCTAATCCTTTTCTTTGGCCAATAGTGTAATATATAGTTCCTTGATGTTCTTTTAAATAAGTTCCATCAAGCTTTTTCATTTTTCCTGGTTGCATTGGTAAATAATTTTTTAAAAAATCACAAAAACGTCTTTCACCAATAAAACAAATACCAGTTGAATCTTTTTTATTAGCATTTATTAAACCGGCTTTTTTAGCTATTTTCCTAACTTCTATTTTAGTTAATTTACCTAAAGGAAAAATAATTTTTTTCAATTGATGTTGTTTTAACTGAGATAAAAAATAACTCTGATCTTTATTTATGTCAAAAGCTTTTTTTAAAATTACTTTATTATTTTTATCATAACATATATTTGCATAATGACCAGTAGCAATAAAATCAGGTTTAAATTTATCAACATATTTTATAAAAACATTAAATTTAATTTCATTATTACATAATACATCAGGATTTGGAGTTAAATTTTTTTTCAAAGAATCTAAAAAATATTTAAAAACTTTATTCCAATATTCTTCAACAAAATTAACTTTATGCAATTTAATTTCTAATTGTTTAGATACTTTTAAAGCGTCTTGATAATCTTTTGTTTGAGGACAAACTATTTTTTTAACATCTGGATTACCTTCAATATCAAAATTTAAACCAGAATCCCAATTTTTCATAAAAACAGCTTCTACTAAATAACCTTTTTGTTTTAACAATAAAGCCGCAACACTGCTATCTACTCCTCCAGATAAACCAATAATTACTTTTTTTTTCATATTTTACCAACTTTTAATTTATTTCAAAATCTAATGGTAATTTAAATTCTGTCCTAGGAGATAAACTATTTTCTAATATTTTTGGTCCTGGAGAAATATATTGTCTTTTGTATTGTGATTTATAAAATTTTTTTAAATAATCATCAACTAATTTTAAACTTTTTTTAATATCCAAATTAAAAACTTCTGTTAAAAACCAAGCTATTTTATCTTTTTTTAAACCTTTAAATAAAAAATAATATAAAATAAAATCTTCAATAATTATTTTTTCTTGTAATAAATCATTTGTTTTTGATAAATAAAATTTTTTTAATTCTGAATCCATATTCCAATTATAAGATTCTAAATGATGTAAAAATAATTTTTGCATAAAAGTATTAGATATTCCAACATTAACATTGTAAATATAATTATAAAAAAATTGATTTTTAATATTACCTAAAGCAATATCAGATAAATTATAAGTAGCTAAAAATAAATTTTTTTCATCATTTATATCTTTATTATTTATTTCTAGAAAAATCTTCTTTTCAGAATATAATGATAATAATTTATGATTTTCTTTTAAAACATAAATAGTTTTTACAATATTATTGATTTTTAATTGTTTTAAAAATTGTTTAATTTTATTAAAATGATTAACTTCGCTAAACTCACAATAAGGTAAAATAATAACCAAACTATTTAAATCTTTTTTTAAATTTGTAAAAACTTTATAAACAACCATTAAAGATAAAAAATCTTGAATACTGTTTGTAATATTTAAAATTACTTTCACTTTCGGAAGATAATTTAATTTATTTTGTAAAGAATAAACTTGAATCATATCGGCTATTTTTAATTGTTTAGACAAATTATTCTTCGGAATAAAAGGTAAAAAATCTAAATTATTTTCTAAAATATATTCTTTGGTTTCCTTTAATGTAAAATAAACTTTTTGAAATTTAAAAAATTTATTAATTATTTGATCGTTGTAAGTAGTATCAACTATTCTTTGATTTTTAATAGAATCAAGACAAACATCAACAACCAAACTAACATCTTGTTCAAATAAATGTTTTTCGCCTATTAATTGACCTAACACAGCAGCTATTTTATGATTTGAAAAAACAACATCTGTTGATGATTCTGTTATTCCACTACTAGTATAAAAATATCCTCCTATTTGTTTACGAGAATGATCTATTACAGCCATTAAACGTTGTTCTGTTTTACCAATATGTTCGACAGAAGATGATAAATTAAAAATTATGTGAGCACCATTTAAAACTAAAAGATCACTGGGAGATTCTATAGTCCATAAATCTTGACAAATTTCAACTCCAAAAATTAAATTAAATTTTTTATTAATAAATAAAATATCACCAAATGTAACTTTTTGACCTAATAAAATAATTTCTGTTTGAGAAAAATTTTTTCCTGATTGAAACCATCTTTTTTCATTAAACTCTTTATAATTTGGAATAGTTTTTTTAGGAACAATACCTAAAATACGTTTATTTTGTATAATAACCGCTACATTAAAAATTGAAGAATCAACAACTAAAGGCATCCCTAAAATATAAATTCCTTTAAAAGATGTAGTATTAATTAACCATTCTAAAGCCTTAATATTTTCGTCTAAAAAAGAATTTTTAAAAAATAAATCTCCAGCACTATAACTACTTAAACAAAGTTCCGGAAATAATACAAAACTAGATAAACTTAAATCTATAATTTTTAATATTTTTTTAGCATTAACAAAAGGATTACAAATTACAATATCAGGACTAGATAATTCAATTTTTATTAAACCATTTTTATACATATATATAATTAAAAACAACCTTTCTATATTTTATTCAAAAATAAGTTTTATTATATTATTATTTATTAATATTTATAAAATTTACTTAAAAAAATTTATAATTTTTAATAAAATTTTATCATAAAAATTTTATCTTTAAAGAAATTTTTTTAAAAAATAAGTAATATTTGTTTTTTATAAATTTGACATTTTTTTTTAACTATATTATAATTAAGTTTGATGTTATATATAATAATTTATTAAATTTTGAAATTTAAAAATTTTAATAAAAATATCATTATTAACAAACATCATTTATAAAATATCAAAAGTTCATTAAGATATAATAAATATTTTAATTTTGTAAGATTTTTTAATACATTTAAAACATTTTAAAAATTTAAGTAAAAGGAGTAAAATTTTGATTAGACCTTTAGAAGATAATGTCATTTTAGAATTTAAAATTGAAAAAAATACAACAGATAGTGGAATTATTATAAATACTCAAGAAAAAGAAAAATCATCATTTGGAAAAGTTATCGCGGTAGGACCAAAAGTATCAGAAATTAAAAAAAATGATGAAGTAATTTATAAAAATTATTCAGGAAATAAAATTAAAATTAAAGACAAAGAATATTTAGTAGTTTCTTCAAAAGATATTTTAGCTTTATTATAAAATAATTTTTAAAAAAAATTATAAAATGAATATGGTTATTATAAATATTTGTTAAAAACTTAAAAATAAATTTTTAAAATAAAACAATTAAAAAAATAATAAATCATTAAAAATTAAATTTAATTTCTAAAAATATTAATAATTGACAAATAAATTTAAATATGAAAGGAGTAAATTTTTAATATGGCAAAAGAAATTATTTATAACAAAGAAGCAAGAAAAGAACTTCTTAAAGGAGTAGATATTTTATCAAATACTGTTAAGGTTACTTTAGGACCTAAAGGACGTAATGTTATTTTAGAAAAAAATTATGAATCTCCTTTAATAGTTAATGATGGAGTTTCTATCGCTAAAGAAATAGAATTAAAAGATCCTTTTCAAAATATGGGAGCTAAATTATTATATGAAGTCGCTTCTAAGACAAACGATAACGCAGGAGATGGAACTACAACTGCAACTCTTTTAGCTCAAAAAATGATTCATCGTGGTTTTAAAGCAATAGATTTAGGTGCTAATCCTGTTTTAGTAAAAGAAGGAATAGAAAAAGCAACAAAACAAGTTATAGCAAAACTTTTAGAAAAATCAAAACCAGTAATAACGCAAGAAGATATTGAAAATGTAGCTTCTATTTCATCTGGAAGTAAAGAAATTGGAAAAATCATTGCTTTAGCAATGCAAAAAGTAACAAAAAATGGTGTTATTAATGTTGATGAATCTAAAGGTTTTGAAACCAAATTAGAAGTAGTTGAAGGTATGCAATATGATAAAGGTTACGCTTCACCTTATTTTGTTAATAACAGAGAAACTATGTCAGTTGAATTAGAACATCCTTTAATTTTAGTAACAGATCATAAAATAAATAATATTCAAGAAATTTTACATTTATTAGAAGAAGTAGTTAAACAAGGTAAATCATTATTAATAATTGCTGATTCTGTAGAAAATGAAGTTACAAGTATTTTAGTTATCAATAAAATGAAAGGAACATTTAATATAGTTGTTACTAATGCACCTGGTTTTGGAGATAATCAAAAAGAAAATTTACAAGATATTGCTATTTTAACTCAAGCTAAATTTATTTCTAAAGATTTAAATATGAATCTAAAAGATATAAAAATGAAAGATTTAGGTAGTGTTCATAAAGCATTAATTAAAAAAGATAACACTGTTTTAGTTGGGGCTCAAAAAACTTCTGCTTTAAAAGAAAGAATTAAAGAAATTGAAATCCAATGCTTTAATACTGATAACGAATTTGAAAAAAACAATTTAAAAGAAAGATTAGCTAAATTATCAGGAGGAGTAGCTTTAATTAAAGTTGGTGCAGCTACTGAAACAGAATTAAAAGAAAAAAAATTAAGAATTGAAGATGCTTTAAACGCTACTAAAGCAGCTATAACTGAAGGAATTGTTGTAGGTGGTGGTAAGGCTTTAATAGAAATTTATAAAGAATTAAATGTTAAATTAACTGATTCTAATCCGGATATACAAAAAGGAATTAATGTGGTTATCGAAAGTCTTTTAGCACCAACTTATCAAATTGCAGAAAATGCAGGTTTCGATGGTGATCATGTAATTCGTAAACAATTATCTGAACAAGAAAATTTTGGATTTGACGCTAAAGAAGGCATTTATACTAATTTATTAAAAAAAGGTATTATTGATCCAACTAAAGTTGCTCGTCAAGCAGTTATAAATGCAGCTTCTATTGCATCATTAATAATAACTACAGAAGCAGCAGTAGTAACAATAAAAGAAAATAATAATAAAGAAAATTCTATGATGATGCCAGAATAATAAAATTTAAATATTTTTTATTATAAAAATAAAATAAAAGCTAAATTATTAAAAAAAATAATTTAGCTTTTTTTATATAAAAAAAATATTTTTATGAAATAAATATTTTTAAAAGATTAAATTTAATTAATTTTTGGTTCAAAAAAAATAAAATCACTATCTTGTAAACTTTCAGATCTCATTTTTTGATAACCATTACCTTTCATAGAAAAATTATCCATAGTTTTAGTTTCAGTATTTAAACCATTTAAAATTACAGGATTTACTTCTTCTTTTTCAAAAAAAGGATTAAAACCTAAATTCATTAAAGCTTTGTTAGCATTATAACGTACAAATTTATTAACATCATTAATTAAAGTTTGTTCATTATAAACACTTTTTACTAAAGCAGTTTGTTGTTGATAAAAATATTTCAATAAATTATACATCCATTTTGATAATTCATCTTTAGTTGTTTTATCGAAAGAATTATAAATATTTAAAGCTAATCTACCAATATAAACTCCATGTACACTTTCATCTCTAATAATTAAATTAATAATTTCACCTGATTGCATTAATTTACCTTGACTATAAAAAAATAAAGGATAATAAAAACCGCTGTAAAATAACCAAGTTTCTAAAAAAACAGAAGAAACCATAGCTTTCCACTGATATTTTTTAAAAATTAAATCAGTTATATTTTCATCATTATATTTACGTTGAAAAATTTTTTTTTCCAAATTTTCATAAATATTAATAATTTTACGAATAATATTTTGTAAATATTTTTGATTCGCTCCCCACAAAAATAAATCATTAATTTCTTGACTACTTAATAAAGTCATAAAAATATTTGAATAACTTTTAGCATGTACTGCATTTTCCATTGCACCCATAAAATTAAGTGTAGCTTTTTTTTGATGTTCTTCTTTCGCAAAAGAAGAAGAAATAATGAATACTCCTGCATCACCTTGATAAGTATCTAAAAAAGTTAAAATTAATAAATTTTTGGAATAAACATTTTTTTCAAATTCACTTAGATCTTTCCAAGTTTGTAAATCTCCTTGTAAACTAATATCTTCAGGACGCCAAAATTGACTTAAATTTTGTTCATAAAAAAAATGAGTATAAGAATCTTCTAATTGATTCCAATTAGCACCAATATAATTAATATTTTTATTTTCCATTTTTAAACTTTCATTTTTTTATTTTTTAATTATTTTATTTAAATTCCGCAAGCTTCACATTCATTAACTTTTAATTTTTGGGTCCTTGTATAATATAAAGTTTTAATACCTTGATAATGAGCATATAAATAATATTTTTGCAATTCTCTTGTTGTAATATCAGATGTAATTCCTAATTCAAATGAAATTCCTTGATCAATATGTTTTTGTGCAGTTGCTATAACATCAATTAAACGATACTTATTAATTTTATAAGCAGTTTCATACATAAAAGAAAATTTATTTAAACCAGGAGATGGAAAATATGTTTTAGAATTTCCATAAGTTCTTTCTTCAATTAATTGTTTAATTGGCGTTAAAGAAGGAGTAGTACTCATAATATAACCAATAGAACCATTCGGAGCAACAGCTAAACGATGAGAATTATAAAGACCATATTTAATAACATTTTTTTTCAATTCTTCCCAATCTTTATTACTAGGTAATTGAATATTTTTAAAAATATTTTTTACTTTAATATTTTTTGGTAAAATTTCACCTCTATTTTTAAAGTAACTTCCATCAGCATATTTAGATTTAGAAAAATTAAAAAATTTTTGACCAGTAATTTTAGCTTTTTGCATCGAATGTAGTAAACTGTAATAATTAACCGCGTTAAAAAATACGTCAATTAAATCTAAATTTTCTTCACTACCAAAAAAAATAAAATTCTTAGCAATAAATTCATGATGCCCCATAATTCCAAAGCCAACACTACGATTCAAACGATTAGCTTTAGCAACTCCAGGAACATAAGAAATATCAGTATTTAAAGCAACAGAATTCATTACTTCCATAGCCATAAATACTGTTTCTTTTATTGAGTTATTTTCGATCATATTACCCATATGACCAGAAGATAAATTACAAGAAATATCCATCCCAATTTTGTCTTCTTCTCTTTTATCATAATCGGCATAATGGGAAGTAATAGTTGGTTGTAAAATTTCTGTACATAAATTAGAAAATTTAATTGGTAAATTCAACATATTATTTTTATTGACATTATCACAAAACATAATATAAGGATAACCTGATTCACCTTGTAATTGAGCAATTAAATCTAATAAATTACGAGGATTAATAATTTTCTTTTTAATTTTTGGATTTTTAACTAAAATATCATACCAATAATTCATATTAATACTAATATCAGAAAAATTTTGACCATATTCTAAAAAAACTGTATGAGGATAAAATATATACATTATTTCATTATTTTTAGCTAATTCTAACATTTTATCAGGAATTACAACACCTAGAGATAAAGTTTTAACTCTAACATCTTCATCAGCATTTAATTTTTTAGTATTTAAAAAATCTTTAATATCTGCATGAAAAACATTTAAATAAACCGCACCAGCACCATTTCTTTGCCCCATTTGATCAGCATATCTAAAACCATGATCAAGCAATTTACAAACCCCAACTACTCCTTTACAAACATTAACATTTTTTTTAATTGTTTCTCCTTTTGCTCTTAAATTACTCAAATTAATTGAAACTCCTCCACCAATTTTCGAAAGTTGCATAGAAAATTCAAAAATACGTGAAATATCGTTTAAAGAATCGCCTCCTTCAATTAAAAAACAAGAAACAAATTCACCACGATATTTTTTACCACTATTAAGTAAAGTTGGAGTAGAAGGAGTAAAATTTTGCTTAATTAATGATTTTATTAATTTTTTAGCTAATAAAAAATCACCATGTGCATGATACAAAGCATTAATCACTAAACGATCTTCATAAGTTTCTAAATATTTTGTTTTATTTCTATTTTGTAAAGCATAATCATTATAAAATTTAAAAATACCCATAAAACTAGAAAAACGAAATTTTTCTTCATAAGCCATTTGATAAATAGTTTTTATTTGTTCATAAGTATAATAATTAAAAAAATCTTTTTCGTAATAATTATTATCTAATAAATAATCTATTTTAGATTTCAAACTATAAAAATATTTTAATTTAGGTTTTATTTCTTCTTTAAAATAAATTTCTAAAGCTTCTTGATCTTTTTGTAAATCTTTAATATTACCATTTTCATCAATAACTTGATTATTTAACATAATCCATTTAGGAATCACATTTTTTTGACCATTATTATAAATATAATCAGATAACCATTTTTTCAAATATAAAATATCTTCTTCAAAACCACTACCTTCAAATTTTAAAACCAAAGGAATATTAAAATTAGAAGCAATTAAATCCCCTGCCATACCAAAATTAGAACCCCAATTTTTATTTCCAGAAACAGCAACACCTATAACCGAAGCAGAATGTTTATCTAAAAAAATTTTAGTTTCATTAGGTATTTCTCCAAAATTTACACTTTTAGTAATAAGAAAAATTGGAAGACCACTTATTAATTGTTCTTTTAATTCTAAATTAGATAAATGTTCTTTTACGTGATAAAAAGAATAATTTAAGTTTTTTGCCATTTTATAAACTTGACCATATTTTAATCCATCATAAACAATTTTTATCATTTTAAAAATCCTCCGAAAACAAAAATTTTTTTAACTTACGTTAATTTATATTTAAAAATATTATATCATAGATTGTAATATTTCAAAAAACTAAACTTTTTTTAAAATAAAAAAAATCGATAAATATCGATCTCTAATAGGTTAAATTATTAAATTTTAAAATATTAATTTTGGTGGAGATGATGGGATTCGAACCCATGTATAATATCAATTTTTTTTATATTTTCTACATATTTAGTTTTTTTTAAAATTTTTATAATTTAACATAAAAAAACAAAAAATTAAACTAATAGTCTTTTAATTTTTATTAAATAATGATAAGACTTCATTATTTATTTTTTTAAAACAATTGTAATAATTTTTAAAATTTATTTTTATTATAAAACAGCTGAAACCATTGAAGATTTTGATGTTAATAAATTACTTAAAAAAGATGTTGGAACAGCTTTATTATTTTGTATTGAATTATTATTTTCGTCGTTTATTTAAAACCTCGATGTTTTTACTTGCATAACCAAGATATGCTTTATAAAATTAATTGATACTAGCAAATCCAAAAACATCCCCATAATAATATTATAAACAAATTATTAAATAAATTCAAGAAATAATTTATTTTTTATTTATTATATTATTAATAATAATTGCTATTAAATAAAAAATATATACCATTAAAAGATTAATAAAAATACATACAAATATTACATCTGTACTTGTAAAAATATTAACGTAATTATGATAAGGTGGAGACTGAAAACCATAACGATAAACTATTTCTCCTAAACCATTAATACCAATAGGACCTAAAACACTTGCATAAGCTAAGCAACTAATAAAAAGCGATATTGTTTTTAAAATTATACTTTGAATAGATTCTCTTATTATAAAATATTTTATAAATTGTAGTCTATTTGCACCTAAAATATAAGCAGTTTCATAAATATTTTCATCCAATTCTAAAAAAATTTGTTCACAATTACGAGCAAAAATAGGAACTAATATAAAAATTAAACATAAAAGTGCAGCTTCAAATCCATAATAAAAATTAAAATAAGGTCCAAAAAAATTTCTAATAATTAAAATAGAAAAAGCTAAAAAAGGAGCAGACATTAATAAATTAAAAATAAAATTTACTATTTTATAAATTTTATTTTTAAAATATGTTTTTTTTATTTTAATCATATACAAAAAAATTCCTAAAAATAAACCTATAAAAAAAGAAATAAAAGTAGCAGGCAATATTAATTTTAAAGTTTCTAAAAAACCATTTAAAATTAAATAAGATTTTTCTTTACTCGAATTAACTGTTGGTTCTTTATAAAATAAAACTTCTAAATATCTTTTTAAAAAAAAATCCATAAAACACTTCCCTTAAACTTATTTGAGCGTAAAAAAGGCAAAAATTATGAGTAAATTAAGCAATAATTACGATTATTGTGATAATGCAATACATAAAATTCTCGTTCTTTAAAAATGAAAACATTTAAGTTCATAAAAGAGAATTAAAATAGTTTGAGGTTAAAATATTGAAACAAAAAGACTCTTCTAAATGAAGATATTAAAGAAAATAAGTTCAGAAATGAACCTAAAAGCAAAAAATAAGGTAATTTTGTAAATTAAAAACACAATAGTTAAAGTGTCTTTGAACAAAAATATTTAAATATTTATCGCGGTAATATTTAAAATTATCAACTTAATTAAATTATTAAGACCCAAAACCCAAGACTTAAACCAGCTAAAAAAGGTATTCAACTTAAAAAAGGCATTACAGAACACCTAAAAATATCAGATCGCAATTGCGAGTAACTTAAATATTAATAAAAAATCACTATATCTTAGTTAAAACATTACGCAAATAATGAATTAAAGAAAAAATCATAATAATATTAGTCTTGGAAACAAAAATTAATTTATAATAATTAAGACAATAGTATCACTGAAACAACATTTAACAACCTATTACGAGACAAAAGATGAATTAAATTTCATAATTAAATTAAAGATTCTAAGCTTTCAAGAAAATTAAAGCAACTTCACGAAATAAAGTATAAATTTAGAACCAATTTATATTTTGAAACTTGTTCATATGATAATTTATATGGAGTTCATATTAATATGATATGATTAAACAAAAAAAGTTCTCGATATATCACAATTTTATAAAATATTATAAAATATTAATAAAATTTTTTATATTTTTATATTTTTTATATTATTTATAATATCTTTTATTTTATCTTCTTCATAAATAATAATTCCTATATGTTTACAATTTTCATTGTAAAATTTAACTATTTCATCTTGTTTTAAAGATTCTTTTAAATATTTTATTTCTTCATTATCTTGATTATTTTTTCTTGACATTAAAGTAATTGCAAAAATATTAAATTCTTTATCTTCAAACAAAAAATTATCATTTTTTATTGTATTTGAAAAATTATGGTTATCACTATTTATTTTTTCATCATTATAATCTTTCATAAAAGAAGGAAAATTAACAGCTAAACTATATTGATAATTATTATTAACTCGTTTTTGAAATGCTTGTTCTATTTGTCCATAAGAAATACATTCAAAATTATTTTTATTTAATTTAGAATTTGATTTTAAATTTTCTAAAGACAAAATAAAACTTATTGATTCGTTTCGAATATTATCATCATTTAATTCTACTAAACCATATTTTTTTAAATAAAGTAAAGCAAAAGTTCTATTAACATCATCATCTGGAATTAGTACTTTAAGATTACTATTAAAATTTAGATCAATATTTTGGTGTTTATAAATACCAAAGCTAGCAATATAAAAAGGTTGTATTGGAACAATATTACTCCATTTTTTTTCGTTTTTTTGATTCATCAAAATCCAAGGCATATGACATGATATAACAGCATCAGATTTCCCACATTCCACTAAATTTACTGTTTCATGAAAACTACCAGGAAGATATTGAACTTCTAAATCAATATTTTGTTTTGATAAAAAATTTTTACATGATGAATTTAAAATTTTCTCAACATTAGGTAAAGCTGTTGATACTTTTAAATTTTTTCTTTTTATATTTCTTGTCAGGTCATTTGTATTAGATATTGTAAATATTCTATATGATAAAAGTGAAATAAATAATAAAATAAAAACAAAAAATATTTTTTTAAAATTATTCATGTTTTTAATTTTAATTATAAATTTTTTTAATTTACTCATTATATAAATAATTCTCCTAATAATATTTTTTTTAATATATTCAATATGTTTAATATTTAAAATTATAACATAATATAACATAAATTTATGTTTTAGTTTTAAATTGTTATTATAATTTTTGGATTTAAAAAAATTCATTTAATAAATTATTCAATTTTATTTTATTAATTATTCAATAATTTTTTAATAAGTCAACTTATTAAATTTAAAAATTAGTATTTTTAAAAAAATAGGAACATTCGACACTTAATTTTTTATTAAATATAAAAAAATGTTCCTACTTTTTTTAAACTAAGTAATTTGCGAATACTAAAATTCATTATAGAAACATTTTAAAAAATTGTTCCTAAATAAAAAATTGTTCCTAAATCAAATATTTATAATTAAATGATTAATAAAAACAAAACATTCAAGTAATAAAAAAATGTTCCTTAATTATTTAAATTAGTAAACTTTTTTCAAAAAAAATAGGAACATTTAAATATTTTTTTTTTAAAAAAAAAAAAAAAAAAAATTTTTCATCTTTTAAAAAAAATATTAAAAAAATATTAAAAAAAAAATATTAAAAATTTTATATCTTATTTTTATGTTCCTATAATGTTCCTATAATGTTCCTATAATGTTCCTATAATGTTCCTATAATTTTTTTTATTAAACGCAAAATACTTATAAAAAAAAAGTAAGAACATAAAAATAATTTTATAATAATAATAATAAATTAAATATATTAATAGAAATAGAAAAAAAATAAAAATTTAAATTAAAAAATAAAAAAAAAAAAAATATGTTAATATTATTGTTATAGAAAGAAAAAAAATAATTATAAAAATTTAAAATTTATTAGTAATTAGTTCGAAAAGAGATTTAAATTTTAATTATGGAAAAATATAATTATATATGGGAAAAAATTTTAAGAGAAATTTCAAAAATTTACAGTGATGAAGTTTTTAATGAAACTTTTAAAAATACTAAAAAAGTCTATAAATATGAAAATGAAATAATTTTTATTTTAACAGAAAATGAATTTATAAAAAATAAAATTTATAAAATTTATTTATCAAAAATAAATGAAATATCAAAATTTTTTTTTAAAGAAAAACTAAAATTTAAATTTATAACAAAAAAAGAAATTAAAGAAGAAAATAAAGAAGAAAAAATAGATAACAAAAATTATAATATTTATAATTACGGAAATTTAAATAAAAAATATAATTTTACAAATTTTATAATAGGCGAAAGTAATAAATTTGCTTTTGAAATGTCTAAAAAAATTTCTGAAAATAAAGAAATTAAAATTAATCCTCTTTATATTTTTGGAAATGTTGGATTAGGAAAAACACATTTATTACATTCCATAGGTAATAAAATTATTAAAAATAATAAAGATAAAAAAGTTTTATATGTAAAAGCTGATGAATTCATAGAAGATTTTATTAATCAATTAAAAGAAGAAAAAATAGAAAATTTTAAATTAAAATATAGAAATATTGATGTATTATTAATGGATGATATTCAAATAATGTCCGAAGCTAAAAGAACTCAAATAGAATTTTTTAAATTATTTGATTATCTTTATTTAAATAATAAACAAATAGTTATTACTAGTGATAAAAATACATCAGAATTAAAAAACATAATGTCACGTTTAATATCAAGATTTGAAGCTGGATTAATAATAGATATAAAAAAACCAGATTTTAAACATAGAATAAATATTTTAAATCAAAAAATGTATGAATTTGAAATAAAAAAAATTAAAATTAATAAAGAAATTTTAGAATTAATAGCTTCTTGTTTTGTAAATAATATTAGAGAAATGGAAGGAGCTTTGTTAAGACTTTTTAATTATATTCAAACTTACAGTAGTGAAATTGATTTAAATATTGCTAAAGAAATTTTAAAACCACTTTTAAAAGGAAAAATAAACAATTTTAAAAATAAATCATACAAAAAAGAATATTTGGAAAAAATTAATCTTATAATAAGTAGTTTTTATAATGTTGAAATTAATGAATTATTAGGAAAAAAAAAACATAAAAAATATACATTACCACGTCATATATCGATGTATTTATCTAAAAAATTATATAAATTTTCATACAATGAAATTGGAAAATTTTTTAAAAAAAATCATTCTGCTATTTCAAAAGGTTGCAAAAAAATTGAAAAAAATATTGAACAAAACTCAGAATTTAAAAAATCAGTTGATTTTATTATAAAAAAAATAAAATCAAAAGAAGAAATTTAGGAAATACAAAATGCATTTTAAAATTAAAAAAGAAATATTTTTAGAACAACTCTTAAAAATTCAAAAAATTATTCCTAATAAAACTTTTTTTCCTATTTTTTTAGGAATTAAATTAAAAATTAAAAAAAATTTTTTAATATTAGAATCAACTGATGGAAATACATCGATTAAAATAAAAATAAAAAACGAAAGTTTAAAAATTAAAGAAGAAGGAAGTTTATTAATTTCAGGAAAATATTTTATTGAAATTATTAAAAAAATAAACAGTGATTATATTGAAATGATAAAAACTGAAAATAATTCGTTAACTATAAAAACAAAACTTTTGGAATATAATTTAAAATTAATGAATTTAAATTATTTTCCTAAAATTAATTTTTTTTTAGAATTTAAAGAAAAAATTGAAATTAAAAGTAATATTTTTAAAAAAATTATTAAAGAAATTAAAATATCAGCTTCTAAAGATGAAAAAAAATCAATTTTAACTGGTGTAAATTTTGTTTATCAAAAACCATTTTTAAAAGTTTTATCAACTGATTATTTTCGTTTAAGTCAAAAAAAAATAAAATTAGATTTTGATTATAAAAATTTTAACATTGTAATACATTACAAAATTTTAGAAGAATTAAGTAAAATTTTAGAATATTATGAAAATGATAATTTACAAATTTATTTTAATTCTAAAAAAATGTTTTTAAAAACTGATAATTTATTTTTTCAAACAATACTTTTAGAAGGTGAATTTCCTAAAACACAAGAAATTTTAGAAAATAATTTTATTAATAAAATTAAATTAGATAAAGAAAAACTAATTAAAACTTTAGAAAGAGTTTCTTTTATTTCGAATAAAGATGTAAATGATGTTAATGTTGTTAAATTAAAAATAAAAAAAGAAAAAAAAGTAGAAATATCTTCTTATAATGATGAAATTGGTAATATTATAGAAGAAATATTACCTTTAGAAAATATTTCAGCAAAAGAAATAGAAATATCTTTTAATGCCAAATATCTAGAAGATATTTTAAAAGTTTTTTTAGTTAAGGAAATTACCATTTCTTTTCAATCTGCTTTTAAACCTTTTATTATTACTAGTTTTGAAGATAAAACTTCTTTACATTTAATTCTTCCCTTAATAAATTAATAATTTTTATATTAATTTATTAAATTATGTAAATTAAATAAAAAAATAAATAATATTTTAAAAAAATTAAATATTTGTATTATTAAAAAAGAAAGGTAATTTTTTAATAAAATGTCAAAAAAAATAAAAATATATAATGCCGAAAGTATTCAGGTTTTAGAAGGTTTAGAAGCTGTAAGAATAAGACCTGGAATGTATATTGGTTCAACAAACGAAAAAGGATTAAATCATTTAGTTTGGGAAATTATTGATAATGCTATTGATGAATCTTTAGAAGGTTATGCTGATGAAATAAAACTTGAAGTTTTGCCTGAAAATGTTATTCGTGTAACTGATAATGGTAGAGGAATTCCTGTAGATATTCACCCAAAAACTAATAAAACAGTAGTAGAAACTATTTTAACAACATTACATGCAGGAGGAAAATTTGATAATTCTTCTTATAAAATTTCTGGAGGTTTACATGGTGTTGGTGCTTCAGTAGTAAATGCTTTATCTTCTTGGTTTTTAGTTGAAATCCACTTAAAAGGTAAATTATATTTTCAAAAATATGAAAAAGGAAAACCAGTAACAGAATTAGAAATTAAAGGTAATACAGATAAAAAAGGAACTGTTATTACTTTTTTACCAGATAATGAAATTTTTAAAGAAACTACAAAATATAATTTTGAAATTTTGAAGATAAGAATGCAACAATTAGCATTTTTGAATAAAGGTATTAAATTAATTATTATTGACAAAAGAAAAGATATAGAAGAAAAATTTGAATTTCACTATAAAGAAGGATTAAAAGAATATATTAAATATTTAAATAAAAATAAAATAATTTTAAATAAAGAATTTTATCAAGAAAAATTTTTTGAAAAAATGTTTTTTGAAATTGTTTTTCAATATACAGAAGTTTATAATAGTAATATTTATTCTTTTGTAAATAATATTCCTACTCATGATGGTGGAACACATGAAGAAGGTTTTAAAATGGCTCTTAATAGAATTTTAAATAAATATGTTAAAGATAAAAATATGTTAAAAAAAAACATTAATTTTATTAGTGAAGATACTTTAGAAGGTTTAACTATGATTATTTCTTTAAAACATCCTAATCCTTCTTTTGAGAGTCAAACTAAAACTAAATTTTTAAATTCTGAAGTTAGACAAATTATTTCTAAGTTGTTTGGGGAAGAATTAGAAAAATATTTATTAGAGAATCCACAAGAAGCTAAAAAAATTATAGAAAAATGTTTATTATCTTCTAAAGCTAGAATGGATGCTAAAAAAGCTCGTGAAGCTACAAGAAGAAAATCACCTTTAGAAACTTTAGGATTTGCTTCTAAATTAGCTGATTGTTATAATAAAAATCCAAAGGAATCAGAATTATATATTGTTGAAGGTGATTCAGCCGGTGGTTCTGCTAAACAAGGGAGAGATTCTAAATATCAAGCTATATTACCCTTAAAAGGAAAAGTTTTGAATGTTGAAAAAGCTCGTTTAGAAAAAATTTTAAGCAATAAAGAAATTATTTCTTTAATTCAAGCGGTAGGTACTGGTTTTGGTAAAGATTTTAACATTGAAAAGGTTCGTTATCATCGAATTATTATTATGACTGATGCTGATGTTGATGGTGCTCATATTAGAACTTTACTTTTGACTTTTTTCTTTAGAAATTTAAAACCTTTAATTGAAAAAGGTTATATTTACTTCGCTAAATCACCTTTATATAAAATTCAATATGGTAAAAAAATAACTTATGCTTATGAAGAACAAGAATTAAAAAAAATTTTAAGTCAAATAAATAGCAAATTTAATATTCAAAGATATAAAGGTTTAGGAGAAATGAATCCTGAACAACTTTGGGAAACTACAATGAATCCAGAAACTAGAACTCTTTTACAAGTTAATTTAGAAGATGATTTAGAATCTGACAAAATTTTTAATATGTTGATGGGGGAAGAAGTTTCTATAAGAAAAGAATTTATTCAAAATAATGCAGTTTATGCTGATTTAGATGTTTAATAAAATATCTAATAAAAAATTTTTTAAAAAGAAGAGACTAAAAAATGTCAAAAAAAAATGATTTGTTAAAAAATGAAGATTTTTTAATTGGAAAAATTAAAAAAATTAATATTAATCAAGAGATTAAAAAATCTTTTTTAAGTTATGCTATGAGTGTTATTGTTTCTAGAGCATTGCCTGATATTAAAGACGGATTAAAACCTGTTCAAAGAAGAATTTTATATGGAATGAATGAATTAGGTGTTTATTCTCAATCTAGTTATAAAAAATCAGCTAGAATTGTTGGTGATGTAATGGGTAAGTTTCATCCTCATGGAGATTCTAGTATTTATGAAGCTATGATTAGAATGGCACAAGATTTTAATTATCGTTATCCTTTGGTTGATGGTCACGGTAATTTAGGTTCTATTGATGGTGATAATGCTGCAGCTATGCGTTATACTGAAGTTAAAATGTCTAAAATATCTATGGAATTAATGAAAGAGATTGATCAAGAAACAGTTGATTTTATTGATAATTATGATGGTAGTGAAAAAGAACCAGTTTTTTTACCTTCCAGTTTTCCTAATTTATTAGTAAATGGATCGACCGGTATTGCTGTTGGGATGGCTACTAATATCCCTTCTCATAATTTATCCGAAGTAATAGATGCTTTAATTAATTATATTGATAATAAAGAAATTGATACCGAAGGTTTAATGAAATTTATTAAAGGACCTGATTTTCCTACAGGAGGAGAAATTTTAGGTGTTTCAGGTTTAAAAGAAGCTTATGAAACGGGAAGAGGAAGAATATTTGTTAGATCTAAAACAGAAATTATTTATTCTGATAAAAATAAACCAATTATAATAATTAAAGAAATTCCTTATCAAATAAAAAAAACTAGTTTAATTGAAAAAATTGCTTTTTTAGTTAAAGAAAAGATTATAGAAGGTATAACTGATTTAAGGGATGAATCTAATAATGCTAGAGGAATGAGAATTATTATTGAATTAAGAAAAGATATTGAACCTAAAATTATTTTAAATAATTTATATAAACATACTCAATTACAAACTTCTTTTTGTTTTAATATGATAGCATTAGTTAATGGTGTTCCTAAAATAGTTTCTTTAAAAAATATGTTAGAAGAATTTTTTCTTTTTAGGATGGATGTTATTAATCGTCAAAAAAAATTTGAATTAAATAAAGCAAAACAAAAAAAACATTTAATCACTGCTTTAGCAATCATTCTTAATGATATAGATAAAGTTTTAAAGATTATTAAAGGTTCTAATGATGTTAAAGATGCACAAAAAAATATTATGATAAATTATAATTTTGATGAAATTCAAAGTAAAGCTATTTTGGAAATGAGTTTACAAAAAATTACTAATTTAGAAATAAAAAAAATTATAAAAGAAGAAGAAAGTTTGAAATTAAAAATTTTTGAATGTGAAAACATTATTAATTCACAAATTAAAAAAGAAAAAATTTTAAAAAAAGAATTATTAAAAATTAAAAATCAATTTCAAGATAAAAGAAAATCTATTATTAGTAATGAACAATATTTAACTGTTGAAAATGAATCTTTAATTAATAAAGAAACAATTTTGATCACAGTTACTCATAGAGGTTATATAAAACGTTTAAATCTTGATACTTATAAAAAACAAAATCGTGGTGGAAAAGGTGTTTCTGGTTTAAAAATGCAAGAAAATGATTTTTTAGAACATATTTTAATTACTTCCACACATGATCATCAATTATTTTTTACTAATAAAGGTAAAATTTATCAATTAAAAGGTTATGAAATTCCTTTAGGTTCACGTTATTCTAAAGGTATTCCTTTGGTTAATTTATTACCTTTAGAAGAGAATGAATTTTTAACTTCTTTAACGAGTGTAAAAGATTTTAAAGAAGAAAAAAATTATTTAGTTTTAGTAACTAAAAAAGGATTAATTAAAAGAAATTCTTTAAAAGATTTTGAAAATGTTCGTAGAAATGGTAAAATAGCTGCTGTTTTAAAAAATAATGATGAAGTTTTATTTGTTAGTAGAACTACTGGCGAACAAGATATTATTTTAGCTGCTTCTGATGGAAAAGCAATTCGTTTTAATGAGTTTGAAATTAGAAAAACAGGAATTAAAAGTTCAGGCATTAGAGGTATCAAAATACAAAAAGAAGAAGAAATTATTGGTATGACTGTGGTTGATAGTGAAAAACAAAATATTTTAGTTATTACTGAAAATGGTTATGGAAAAATAACTAAAGCTAAAGAATATCGAAATCAAATGCGTGGTGGTAAAGGTACTAAAACATTAAAAATAACTTGTAGAAATGGTAAATTAGTGAGACTTTTAACTATTTATCAAAATGAAGAATTAATTATTTTTTCTGATCATGGAAAAGTAGTTAGAATTGATACTAAACAAATACCTTTGACTAAATCTAAAGTAACACAAGGAAATGTTTTGATTTCGCTTGAAGAAAGTGATAAAGTATCTTCGATAGCTTTGATTAAAAAAACTTTGATTAAAAAAGAAGAATCAAATGATGAAACTTTAATTGAAATTTTTTAATTTTTTTTAATATTATTAAATATTATTAATTAAAAAATAATAATTGTTATTAATAAGATATTTAATTAATTAAATAAATAAATGAACTACACATTTGAAATATAAAAAAAATTTTCAAATTTAAGGGAGTTTAAAAGTTTTTGAATGAAAATAAAAAATAAAAAAATAATAATAAAAAAAACTAATTCTTTTGAAGAGACTAAAGAAATAGGTAAATTTTTAGGACAAAAAATTAAATTTATTCAAAAAACAGTTATTGTTTTGTTAGAAGGAGAAATAGGTTCTGGTAAAACTTCTTTTACCAAAGGTTTAGCACAATCTTTAGGTATAAAAAAAAATATTAATAGTCCTACTTTTGTTTTAATGAAAACTTATTTTGGTTCTATAAGAAATTTACATCATATAGATATTTATCGTTTTGTTTTTAAGTTTGAAAATTTATTAGAGCTATTGGAAGAAGTTGAAATAGGAGATGTTTTAGTTATTGAAACTTATAAAGATTTAAGAAAATCATTTAGTAATTTTAATTTTAGAGTAAAAATTGATTATTTAAGTGAAAATAAAAGAAATATTTTAATTGAATTAAATTAAAAAAAAGTAAAGATATATATTAAAGGTATTTATAAATTAAATGAAAAATTTTCTTATTTTAGATACTTCTACCGAAGTTCAAATTGTTATTTTAGTTATTGATGGTAATATAGTAACTTTTAAAAAAAATTTTGAAAAAAAAAAATATGTTACTAATATGGTTCCTTTGATGGATGAAGTATTAAAAAAAAATAAAACAGATTTTAAAGATTTGGATGGTATTTTAGTAGGTACAGGCCCTGGATCTTATACAGGCACTAGAGTTGCTGTTTTGACATCGAAAATAATTGCTTTATCTTTTGATATACCTTTATTAGAAATTAGTAGTTTAATTCTTTTAACTAGTGGATATTTTAAAAAATATTTAACTCCTTTAATAGATGCTAGAAATAATTTTTTTTTTGGTTTAAGTTTGAAAGATAAAAAAATAATTTTACCAGAAGGAAGATATAACAAAATTTTTTTAGATAATTATCCAAATCATATTTTAATAAATAATGATAATATTAAAATAGATTTTAAAAAAATTTTTTTTTATGCAAAAAAAGTTAATAATATACATACTTTAGTTCCTAATTATTTAGTTAAAATTTAAGAATTTAAGGAAAAAAATATGATAATTTTATCGATTGAAACTAGTTGTGATGAAACTAGTGTATCTGTAACTAAAGATGGTAAAAAAGTTCTTTCAAATATTGTTTTTTCTCAAATTAAAGAACATTCATTGAATGGTGGTGTTATTCCTGAATTAGCATCTAGAGAACATGTAAAAAATATTACTTTAGTTTTAGAAAAAGCTTTAAAAGAGGCTGATATTCAACCTCAAAAAATCGATTTAGTTGCTTTCACTCAAGGACCAGGTTTAATTGGTTCTTTATTGGTAGGAATTAATTGTGCTTTGGTTTTTGGTTATATTTATAAAAAACCAGTTTTAGGTATTAATCATTTATTAGGGCATATTTATGCGGCGCAAATAGAAAATGAAATTGAGTTTCCTGCTCTAGTTTTGATTGTTTCAGGAGGACATACAGAATTATTATCTTTAGAAAATTATTTACAAATTAAAAAGTTAGGTTTTACTTGTGATGATGCTATCGGAGAAGTTTATGATAAAGTTTCTAGAATTTTAGGTTTTGGTTATCCCGGAGGACCTATTATTGATGAATTAGCTCAAAAAGGTAATGATACTTTTAATTTTGTTCGTCCTTATTTAAAAAATGATAATTTTAATTTTAGTTTTTCTGGTTTGAAAAGTTTAATATTTAATTTAGTTTCTAAAAATAATTTTAATTTACAAGAAAAAATAAATATTTGTAATTCTTTTCAGTCTAGTGTTATTGATGTTTTAGTAGAAAAAACAAAGAGAGTTTTGAAAAAATATTTTTTTAAACAATTAATTATTACAGGAGGAGTTGCTGCTAATTATAGTTTAAGAAAAAGATTTTTGAGTGAATTTTCTCAATTAAAAGTTATTATTCCTAGTTTAAAATATTGTGGTGATCAAGCAGCTATGATTGGTATAGCAGCTTATTATCAATTTAAATATCAATTAAAATTTAATCAAAATTATCGTTGGGAAGGTAAACCTAATTTATCTTTTTAAATTAGAGTAAAAAAATGCAAAAACAATCTAATTTTATTAAAAAAATCATAATGGAAGATTTAAAAAAAAAAAAATATAATCAAATTATTACACGCTTTCCGCCTGAACCTAATGGTTTTTTACATTTAGGTCATGCAAGAGCTATTTTTATTAATTTTGAATTAGCTAATTTTTTTAATGGGCAAACTAATTTAAGATATGACGACACCAACCCTATTAAAGAAGATAAAATTTATGTTAATTCTATTTTAGAAGATATTAAATGGTTAGGTTATAAACCCAATAAAATATTATTTGCTTCTGAATATTTTTTAGAAATGTACGAAAGAGCTTTAAATTTAATTAAAAAAGGTAAAGCTTTTGTGGATGATTTAAGTTCTGAAGAAATATTTCAAACTCGTGGTAATTTAACTGAACCTGGCCAAAATTCTCCTTATCGTAAACGTAGTATAAAAGAAAATTTAAAACTTTTTCAAAAAATGAAAGAAGGATTTTATAAGGAGGGTGAAAAAGTTTTAAGAGCTAAAATAGATATGAAAAGTCCTAATATTAATTTAAGAGATCCTGTTTTATATCGTATTTTACATGCTAAAACTTTAAAAAATGTTGATTGGTTTATTTTTCCTACATATGATTATGCACATCCTTTAGAAGATGCTATTGAAAAAATTAGTCATTCATTATGTTCTTTAGAGTTTGAAGATCATAGAGTTTTATATGATTGGGTTATTAAAGAAACAGAAATGTCTCATATTCCTACTCAAATTGAATTTGGTAAGTTAAATATTACAAATTTTATTTTAGGTAAGAGAAATTTAAAATTTTTAGTAGATAATAATTTAGTTGATGGTTGGAGTGATCCAAGGATGCCTACATTATCCGGATTAAGAAGAAAAGGATATACCCCTAATTCTATTAAAAATTTTTTATCTAATATTGGTTTGTCTAAAACTAATTCTAAAGTTAAGAAAAGTATGTTAGAATCTTTTGTAAGAGATGATTTAAAATCTCAAACTTTTAAAATGATGGCTGTAATAAATCCTTTAAAAGTAACAATTACTAATTATCCTTTAAATAAAAAAGAAATTTTAGAGTTTCAAGAAAATAATGATTATTTAATTCAAACTAAAAAAATTTTTTTTTCTAGAGAAATATATATAGAAAAAGAAGATTTTCAAATTAATAAACCTGACATAAAATACAAAAGATTGTTTTTAAATGGTGAAATAAGATTATTTCATGCTTATTTTATTAAAGTTTATGATGTTATTAAAAATAATAATGATGAAATTATTGAATTATTAGCTACTTATGATCCTAAAACAAAAAGTGGTAGTGGTTTTAATGAAAGAAAGCCTAATGGAACTATTCATTTTGTAGAAGTTAATACTGCGCAAAAAGCTAATTTTAATTTTTTTTCATTTATGTATAAAACTGAAAAACCTAAAGATTTAAAATTAGAATTTAATTTTAAATCTTTAGAAACTAAAGTTGGTTTTTTAGATAGTTCTTTTAAAAATTTTAAAAATTTAGATAAATTTCAATTTATTAGAAACGGTTATTTTGTTTTTGATAAAAAGGAAGAAAAAATATTGAATTTTAATGAAATTATTTCTTTAAAAAAATCTTATAAATAAATCAATTAAAATATATTGATTAATAATTTTTTTATATAAATATAAAAAAAATTAATCATATCACAATAGATAAACAAACTAATATTTTTCTATTTTATTTTTTAAATTTAAATTATTTTATTTATTTTTTTTCATTATAAAATGATATTAATATTTATAATTTAATGATAATATTAATATTTAAAAAAATAATAATTAAGATCAACTTTAAGTTGATCTTTTTTATTTTTAAAATAATTAAAAAAATTTAAATATTTATTTTTTAAATTTTTTTAATTATTATTATATTTTTTTTATATATATGCCTATTAGTTGAATATTTTTTTTTTTTTGTTATAATTCTTTTCATATATTTATTATTATTTTAAATTTTAAATAATTTAATATTAAATATTTTAAAAAATATTAATTAAATTATTATAAAGGAGGAATATATTAAATTGATTAGGATTTATACTAGTTTAAGTAGTTCTTCATGTAAGAAAGCTAAAAATTGGTTAGAAGAACATAAATTGGATTACAAAGAGTTTAATTTAAATTTTTATAAAATGAATTATTTTGATATTAATTTTATATTAAAAAATACAGAATATGGTTTTAAAAATATAATTTCTAAAAGATCTAATATTTATAAAGAAAAAAAAATTAATTTTGAAAATTTAAATGTTTTGGAATTGAAAAATATTATTATTAAATATCCAAGTATTTTAAGAACACCAATAATTGTATGTGATAAAAAAATTCAAGTAGGATATAATAGTGATGATATTAGAATTTTTTTGTCTAGAGATTTAAAACGTTATTTTATGAAAAATAAAAATTATAATAATTTTGAAGAATATCAAAGATTACTTAAGTTTTATTTTTATAAAAAAA
>NZ_JAZHCY020000012.1:0-9121 GCF_036924415.2 Candidatus Phytoplasma prunorum | reverse complement strand
CTGAAAAAATTTTTAAAAATAAAAAGTATTTAAACTTTTGTAATACTGCGATTATTATTTAAACAAATATTAATCATAAAAATTTCAAATCCTATATTAGAATCTATCTGGTTAGTTTTAATTAAATATTTTAATTCTAACAAATTTATAAATAAATTAGTAATTTGATTAATTGAAAATAAATAAGTTTCTTGTATTAAAAAATAAACTTGTCCTGAAGAAAAATTTAAAATAGAGGAAATTTGTGATTGACTATTTTTTTGTAATAATAAATCTTTAACTATAATTAATTGTTTTAATTTCATAAACATTTGATTAATTATATAATAAGAATCTCCTTTATTTTGAATTAAATATTGAAATATATTGTTAGCAGATTTTATTTTATTGTTTAAAAAATAATTAATTAATTTAAAAATATAATATTCAAAACCAGAAAAAACTAAATTTTCTAAAATATTTTCATTAATTTTGGAATCAGAATAACTATAAATTTGAATTTTTTTAATTTCTTCTTCTAGAAGAAATAAATTATAATTAGTTTTTTCAATCAAGTTAATAATAATTTTATTAGAAATTTCTAATCCTATTTTTTTAAATTTTTTCTTAACATAAATAAAAAAATCTTTTTTTTGTAAAATAGGAATTTCAATAATTTTAAAATATTTATTTAAAATGTTTTTTATTTCCAAACTAAAATTAAAATTTTTACTAAAAAAATAAAGTATTACATCTAAACGTGGATTTTTAAAATAATTAAATAAAAATTGGTTATTTATGTTAATTGATTCAAACAACAAATTACTTTTTTTAATAATAATTATTTTTTTTACAGAAAAAAAATTAGTTGTTTTTAATTCTTGTTCTAAATTATATAAATTATTTTTTTCCGGATTATAAAAAATACAATTAATATTTTTTTTTTTACTTTGTTGAACTAAAAATTGAATTTTTTTTTCTAAAAAAAATGTTTGATTAACGATTATAAAATTAAGTGGAGATAAAATCATTAAAACTCCTTATTTTTTTAAATAATTTAAAATAATTAACTAATGAATAATATAAAAAAATTAAAATATATAATTTTATTTTTTATTACTAGGATTTAAAAAATAAGTTGTAATAGAAAAAGAAATCATTTTTAAATTACTTAATAAAATACTATTTATATTAAAACCTTCGTTTGGATTTGAAAAAAAATTTATTAAAACAAAAAAAAACGAAATACTATAATTAAAAATAATAATAACTAAACTAATATCTTTATTTTTATAAATAAATAAATATTTAGCTATAATATCTATACCACCTGTTGAACTACCAATTTTAATAGGAATAATTAAACAAATAGAAATTAAAATTCCCGATAAAAAAGCTCTTAAAATATTTTTTCTAAGTTCTGTTGATTCTGTATCGAAAATACCAAAAAAATTTTTACTTCGAACAAAAAAACCTTCATTTTCTGTATTTTTTAAAATATAAAAAGAAAAAAAAGAAACAAAAAGAGAAATAAAAACAGTAGAACAAACAGCATTAATATTAAAATTTTTATCTAATTTTGGAAAAGCTATAAAAAAAAACAATAAAATATTTACCATTATATAAAGCAAAGAAGCAAAATAATCTTTATTTTTTTCTGTTAAAAATTCAATTTTAATCAAAAATCTAGAAATTGCATCAGAAACTCCATAAATACCAGAAGTGTAAATAACACATTTATATTGGGCACCAAAAAAACAAACACTAAAATATCCAAATAAAAAACAACAAATCATAGTAATTAAAATAATTTTTAAATCTTTTATTTTGAATTTATATTTTCTACTTTCTAATATGATTAATCATTAATATTATTAAAACAACGAATACATAAATCATCAATGTTTTTTTTATTATTTATAATATTCCAACATCTAGGACATACATTTCCTAAAGCTTTAGAAACTTGAATATTAATATCAAATAATGAAGGTTTAATATCAATTTGTGAAACTATAAATAATTGATGCAAATTTTTTTCAATTTTTAATATTTTGAAAGCCAATAAATATTCATCTGTCAATTCTAATGATAATTTTGCTTGCAATGAATTGTTAATAACCTTACTTTTTATTGATTTTTCCAAGTGTTTAAAAACCATTTCTTTTAAAAAACAAAAAATTTCATAATATTTTTCAATATTATCAATATTTTTAAATTTTTTAATTTTAGGTATTAATTCTAAATAAATATCTTCTTTTTTTTGTAAAAAAGATAAAAATTGATAAGCTTCTGATGTGGTATGAGGAATAATTGGTGTCAAAATTCTTAAACTATCTAGTAAAACATCATAAATAGTTGATTGTATCATTCTTCTTTCTAAATTATTTTCTTTTTCGATATATAAAATATCTTTAGCAAAATCAAGATAAAAAGCGCTAATTTCATTATTCAAAAAAACATGAACATAACGAACTGCTTTTTCAAATTGAAATTTTTCATAAGATTCTAAACTTGCTTCTAAAATTTTATTAAATTTAATTACAATAACTTGATGAATTGGTTTTCTTTCATAAAAATTTAAATAATGTTTTTCAAAAATAAAATTATTTAAATTACCTAACATAAAACGAAAAGTGTTTCTGATTTTGCGATATATTTCTTCTGTTTGTTTCAAAATATTTTCATCAACTCGCACATCAATATTATAATTTGTAGTAGCAACCCATAACCTTAAAACATCTGCACCTTTTTTTTGAATAATTTTTGAAGGATCAATTATATTACCTAAAGATTTACTCATTTTTTGACCTTTACCATCTAAAACAAATCCATGAGTAATAACTTTTTTATAAGGAGAATGATTATAAACAGCTGTAGAAATAATTAGAGAAGAATTAAACCATCCTCTATATTGATCTGACCCTTCTAAATAAATATCTGCTGGAAAATTCTGATTTTTAATTTTTAAAACATTAAAAGAAGTTCCTGAATCAAACCAAACATCCATAATATCTGTTTCTTTAGTAAATAAATGAATAAAATTTTTATTTTTAATAATATATTCTTCAGGTAATAAATCTTCTATTTTCCATTCGTACCAAATTTCTGAACCATATTTTGCAAATAAAGAAGCTACATGATTAATTATATTAATATCTAAAATAGGAATATTATTTTCATTATAAAAAATAGGAATTGGTACTCCCCAAACTCTTTGTCTACTGATGGCCCAATCTTGACGTCCTTCAATCATATTATTCATTTTCATTTTGCCCCAATTAGGAAACCAATGAACTTTTTTAATTTCAGATAATAATGTTTTTTTAATTTTTTCAATAGATATAAACCATTGTTGAATAGCTAAAAAAATTACAGGTTTTTTAGTGCGACCATCATGAGGATAATTATGAAAAATTTTTTGTTCTTTTAACAATAAACCTTGTTTTTTTAAATCTTGAATAATTAATGAATTAGCTTTTTGATAATAAATACCTTGATATTTTTCAGCTACTTCAGTCATAAAACCTTTTTTATCAACACTACAAATAATTGGTAAATTATATTTTTTACCAATTAAATAATCTTCAATACCATGAGCGGTCGCAATATGAACTAATCCAGTTCCTTCAGTTTCTGAAACATATTCTCCTAAAATAATTTTACTATTTCTTTGTACAATAGGATTTTGATATTGTAAATTTTCTAATTCATATCCTTTAAAAATTTTTACTATTTCGATATTATCTTTCCAATTAAAAATTTTTTTTAAAGAATTTAAGTTTTTTAATCCTACTAAATATTTTTTATTATTTATTTTAATTAAATTATAATCAACATGAGGGTTAACAGCTACAGCTACATTAGCAGGTAATGTCCAAGGAGTTGTAGTCCAAATTAATAATTCAGAATGTTGCCAAAATTTTTTATCATTATTTTTAAAATTTGAAAATATTTTAAAAGATACAAAAATAGAAATAGATTTTATGTCATAATATTCAATTTCAGCTTCAGATAAAACAGATTCTAATGTTGGTGAATAATAAACAGGTTTTAAATCTTTAAAAATTAAATTTTTTTTCACCATTTCGCCAAAAAATTTAATTTGTTCAGATACATAAATATTATCTAAAGTTACATAAGGGCTGTGCCATTCACCCAAAATACCTAATCTTTTAAATTGTTTTTTTTGTTTTTCAATATAATGACAAGCAAATTTTTTACATTCTTGTATAAAATTTGTTCTAGAATAATCACTTTTGTTAATTTTTTTAGAAACAGCAATTTCAATAGGAAGACCATGAGTATCCCAACCTGGAATATAAACTGTTTTATATCCACTCATAGTTTTAAAACGTAAAATAAAATCTTTTAAAATTTTATTTAAAGCATGTCCTATATGAATATTGCCATTAGCATAAGGAGGACCATCATGCAAACAAAAAGTACTATTTTGTTTATTTTTTTCTACAACTTTTGAATATAAATTAATTTTTTCCCATTTTTGTTGAATGTTAATTTCATTAATACCTAAATTCCCTCTCATTGGAAAATCTGTTTTTGGTAATAATAAAGTTTTTTTATAATCCATAATAAAATAATTTCCTTAAATTTATTTTTTAAAAATTTTTAAATTAATTAAACATTGAAATGAAAAATAATTATATCACCATCTTGAACTTTATATTCCTTACCTTCTAAACGAACTTTACCTTTATTTTTTGCATTTTGAAATGTTTCATATTTAATTAATTCTTTATATGAAATAACTTCAGCTTTAATAAAACCTTTCTTAAAATCAGTGTGAATAATATTAGCACATTCAGGCGCAGTCATACCTTTTCGAAAAGACCAAGCTCTTATTTCTTGAGGTCCAGCAGTTAAATAAGTTTTTAATTTTAATAAATTATAACTTTTTTGAATAACTGTTTGAAGGGCAGATTGTTTTAAATTATAAATTTTTAAAAAATAATTTTGTTCTTCTTTATTTAATAAAGAAAGTTCTTTTTCAAATGTAACACAAATAGGTACTAATTTCCTTTTTTCTTGTTGAGCATAAAATAAAACTTTTTTAAATAAATCACTATTTTGAAAATGTTGTAAATTATTTTCTTCAATATTAGCTAAATAAAGCATAGGTTTAAAAGACAATAAATTAAAGTTTTTAATTATTTTATTTTCTTCAAAATTAAAAAATGAATCATTAATTTTTTGTCCTTGCTCTATAGATGTTTTAATTCTATTTAGTAAATCTATTTCTAATGAAATATCTTTATTTTTTATTTTTTCACTATTTTTTTTAATCTTTAATAAACGTTTTTCTATTTGTTCTAAATCTGCTAAAAATAATTCAGTATTAATAATATCAATTTCTTTAATAGGATCAATTTTTTCTCTAACATGTAAAATTCCATTATTATCAAAACATTTAACAAGATGACAAATAGCATCAACTTTTCTAATATGATTTAAAAATTGATTACCCAACCCTTCTCCTTTAGAAGCTCCTTCAACTAAACCTGCAATATCTATAAACTCAATAGTAGTGAAAATAATTTTTTTTGAATTAAAAATCTTAGCTAATGAATTTAATCTATTATCAAATACATTCACAACTCCTGTATTTGGTTCAATAGTTGCAAAAGGATAATTTGCTTCCAATACTGACATTTTTGTTAAAGCATTAAATAAGGTAGATTTTCCAACATTCGGTAATCCTATAATTCCTACTTTCATTCTTTTAAAATTCTCCTAAAATAATTAAATTTAAAATTATATAAATATAATTATAACTGAAAAAATTAATATTTTTTAGATAAAAAAAATTATTTTCAACATAAATTTATAGAAAATTATTTTTCCTTTATCTATATTTTATAATTTTAAAAGATTAAAAAGAAGACAATACAATAAATTAAGAAGAAAAACTGAACATTATGTTTTAAAAAAACTAATTTATTAATTATATGTGTAAAAATAATCAAAATATTTCACTAGTTTAAATAAAAAAAACAAAATAAACTGTTTATTTTTTAATAAATAGTTTAAATTTTTTATAAAATATAATTAACTTTATTTTCCATTATTAAATAGTACAAAATTTGTTTCAATATTATTTTTATTATTTTATTTATATAATTACTTTATATTTAAATTTTATTATTTTTCAAAAATTCAGAAAAAAATAAAATTACTTTAAAAATATTTAATTTATAAGGTTTTAGTTTTCCATTTTTATTTATTCTCATAAAACAATTTTTATACCAAAGAAGTAATTTGTGATAATTTTTTAAATTAAGATTATTTATCGTTTTTTTATTTTTTTTAAAAATTTTAATTACTATTTGATGCCAAGATAAATCAATCTTATAAGGTTTAAAATCTTTTATATCCCATTGAATACAACATTCTAAAATTAAAAAAAAATCTGTTGAAATTGGTTTTGTAATTACTTGTTGAGAATAATATGAATGAAAAGTATTTATATAATGTTTACGTTTTTTCATTTCTTCTGTCCATTTTTTTATTAATAAATTAAAATAAACTCTTCCCAGATCTAAAAAAGATTGCATACCTTGATTACGAATATTCATATTTAAACAATAATCATACATTCCAAATTCTTTTCTTAATGCACATAACGAAATATCAGGAGTGTATTTATATAATTCATACGGGATTATTCTCATTTTGTAAATTTACCTTTCGGTTTTTATTTAATTATTTTTATTTTAATAAATTAAAAAGAAATTTATTAATATTTATTTTATCAATAAAATCATTATAATAATTTATAAAAAGGTAAATTAATAACTTTAATAATTATATATTTTTTGATTTAAAGAAATAATTACTAAAAATTATAATTTACATGAATTAATTTTTTTTATAGTTGATTTTCTATAAAAAATTTAAAATAAATACATTTGATAAAATATAATTTTTCAATAAATAATATTAACCAGAAAAATCAAAACAGTAAAAAATAAAACAGTTTATTATATAAAATTATATAAAAAGAATAATATTTTAAAAAAAATAAAATATAAAATTTTTAAATATAAATACGAAAAGTAAATTGAAATAAAAATTAAATTTTCCAAACAAAAAATTAATAAATATTTAATAATATAAAGAAAAAAACAAAATATAAAATTTATTATTTTTAAAATAAATTAAATTTAAAAAAATTTAGATTAAAAAATCTAAAACTATTTAACTTAAAATTCAAAATTTTAATTTTTAAGTTCAGTAATTATATTTAATAAAACACATAAAAAAATAAATTAAAAAATATTTTCTAAAGAAAAAAAAAATATTAAAAAAAGAACTTTTTTAAACATTATTATTAAATTCAATTATTTTTTTAGAATTTTTTTAAATAATATAACCTAATCCTAATTTTTTCTTAACTTTTAATAATTTTTGATAAGCTTGTTTTTGAACTTTAACAGTACCTTTTTTTAAAATTTTTTTTATTTGTTGATCATTTATTTTATCTATTTTTTTTTGAATTTTTTCAATTTCTTTAATAACAGATTTACTGACTTTTTGTTTGAATTTTTGATAAGAATATTTTTTAAAATAATCTTCTAATTTTTTAATTTTTATATTGTTTAAAATGCTATAAATAATTAAAAGATTAGAAATTCCTGGTTTTTGATTTATATCATAAAAAATGCGATTATCTGAATCAGTAGTAGCACGCATAATTTTTTTATTAATAGTCGAATTATCATCCAGAAGATAAATACATCCTAAATCATTATTACTTTTGCTCATTTTTTTTGTCGGTTCTAAAAGTGATTTAATTTTATTACCTAAATAATTAAATTTAATTTCAGTCGGAATTTTAAAAACATTATCATATAAATGATTAAAACGTTTAGCTATTTTTTGCGTTAATTCTAGATGTTGTTTTTGATCTGCGCCTACTAAAACATAATCAGCATCATATAATAAAATATCCGCTGACATTAAAGCTGGATAAGTAAATAAAGCTGTTCTAATCGGATTTTTTTTAATAGTTTGCATTAATTTAGTTTGTTTATAACTGTTCATACGACTCATTTCACCAACATAAGAATTAGTTTCCATTAAATAACCTAAATAAGGATGTTCTTTAATATCTGATTGAACAAATAAATTAACATTTTTAAAATTTAATCCTGAAGCCAGATAAATTTTAATAATTTTTATAATTTGTTCTTTTAAAATTTGTGGTTTTTGAAAAATAGTAATAGCGTGTAAATCCGCTATAAAAAGATATATTTCTAAATTTGAATTTTGTTTTAATATTTCAATCAAAGGTTTTATAACACCTAAATAATTACCTAAAGTAATATCACCGCTTGGTTTAATACCTGTAACCAGTATTTTTTTAGAATTATCATCTTTATTTATTTTAAACATAATTTTAAACCTCTTTCAATATATTTAAAAAAAAATAAAATATTTTTTAAATTAAATAAAAAAAATAAATTAAATATATTATATTAAAGTTTATATTTATTTTGATTTATAATAATTTTTAATTAATTTTTTAAAAATTAATGATTAAAAATATCAAAAATATTATATAAACTAATAAAAAATGAATCTTAAAAAATAATTAAACAATTTTATTTAAGAAAATTTTAGTTTGTTGAAAAATATTATAAAAATCTTGACATATAACTAACATATTATCAATAAAATTTTTATTTTTTTCAATTTCTTTTATTTTTAAATTTTTATCATTTTGATAAACTAAAAAATAAGCTTTTTTAGCTTGAGAACAATAAATTTGTGCTTGAATTTGGGCATAATATATCATTGGTATTTTTTCTTTTTCCAAAAAACACTTCCAAGTAACAGTTTTAAAAGAAATAGGACATTTAATTTCTAATAAACTTTTAGTTTCATCATTCCAACCATCTAAAGAAGCAGACATAAAATCTTTAACACAAACTATAGGTAAAAATTGTTTGTTTTTATATTGATTAAAAAAAAATCTAGCTTGTGGTTCTAATCTTTTTCCATGTTTCATGGCTCCATTAATTTTTTGTTTTTGAACAAAAATTTTTCTTTCTAAAATTTTTCGACAACTTTCGAAAGGATTTAAATTCATAATTGCCGCTACTTCTGAAGCATTAATATAATT
>NZ_JAZHCY020000016.1:0-10825 GCF_036924415.2 Candidatus Phytoplasma prunorum | reverse complement strand
TCTAAGTTGGTTATTTCTTGCTCTTTATCGTTAGTTAACTTATCAATTTTAATTTGTAAATCAACTTTTTCTTGTTCTAATTTATTTAATTTAAATCTATATAAAACAAAATTTTTCGTATCCAATAGTGTTTTATTTGATTTATTTAAACTATTATTTTTAGAAAATAAACTTTTCCTAATTAAAAATATTAATACCAAAAAAAACAAAAATATAAAAATTAATTTTTTAAAAAAATAATTATTATTTGACAAAAATTTTTTCCTTTCATTATTATTTATTATTCTAATCTTTATGTTAAATATTTTATTTATTTTTCAATATTTATTAAATTTTTAGTTAATTAACTTTTTATAAATTAATAATTTTTTTATTAATTTAATTATATTAATAACTATTTATTGGATTTAAATTTATAATTTTATTTAAAAAATCATTAAAATGTTATTTTTTTATTAATTAATAGTTAATTTCATAATCATATTTTATGCTCTAATAATCAAAATAATGTTTCTGATCAAAATTTTATTACATTTTGTTAATAGAACAATTAACAAAACAAACAAATAAATGTTAAAATATTATTATATGTCTAATAAACTAAATAATAACATTTAACCAAATAATTACCATCTAGTTAATTTATAAAATAAATCAAAAAATAATATCTTAAAAAATTTAGCAAAAATTAATATAATAACATTATTAAGATTTAAAATATTTTATATTAACATAAAATATTTAAATTATTATTTTTAAAAATATAATTAATAATATGCCAACCAATAATGATATCATTAAAACAATCAAAATTATTTAAAAAATCAAAATATAATTAAAATTCCTCCATTTTTTATCCATGATTAATCAATAATAATTACTAAAAAATAATAAAAAACAAATAAATTTGATTTTTTAATAAAAAAATAATGAATATTATTAAAAAAATAATATTTATCTTAAGATTTTTATTCAAAAATTATTTTTTATTAAAATAATAGCATATAATATTATCATAATGATAAAATCAAAAAATTATTAAAAAAAAGATTTTAAACCATTATAATAAAATAAAAAAAATATATTTAAAAAAACTTAATAAAAATATCTTAATAAAATTAAAGATATTTATTCTTTACCGAAGTTTCAATAAAAAAAATTAAAAAATAATTTTATAAATGGTCTCGTTAAAAAAACTTTAATTATATCAATTATTTATTTAATATATTTAATAATTTGTTTAAAATATTTATTATGGAGATTTTTTATCATAAAAAATATTAATATATATGGGTTCAATTCCTGATATCTCCACTAAAATCTATATTTTAAAATTTAATTTTTTTATTTTTATAAAAAAATAAAAATATTATTTTTTTTAATTTATATAAACAAGAAAGGAAGTTTAAAAAATATGTTTTTTTCAAGCATCATCAAAACTATAATTATATTTATTTTAGGAGCTATCATCGGTAGTTGTTTATATCATTATCATATTCAAAAAACTTATTCATTGAACATTGATTTTAATACACTTTTAGGTTTACAAAATAATAGCAATTTTTTATATAATATTTCTTCTTATTGGAAACAATTTATCCAATATCTTATGGAAAAAATAAATCTTTAATAATGAACAATTATCTTTTTGATCATCAATGATAAATATATTTTTTAAAAAAAATTATTTATATTATAGTTAAAAATCGAACAAATAAATACTTATATTTATAAACCCCCATTTGAATATTAAAAAAAACTTCATAACCTAAAATTAACATGATTAGAAAAAGATATATATGATAATATAATAAACGGAGAGAAAATGAAAATAAAATTTTCCGAATTCAAAAAAACTACTATTTGAATAATAAATAATTTAAATTATTAAAAAAATAAAATTTTTTTCATAGAAAATCTATTAAAAATCAAAAATAATTTTCTCTTTAAAATCTCTCAAAAAATTATTCTCAAAATAAGAACAAATATTAAAATAAGGAGTATATTTATAATGTTAAAATTAAAAAATTCGTTTAAAATAATTAATTTTAGTTTATTTTGTTTATTTATCTTATTTAGTAATCATTATATTATGGCAATAGAAAATCATAACGACAACACCGAATCAGAAATTTACAAAATAAATGATCAAATTAATAAATTATCTATCGAAAGAAATCAAATAATTACAAAAATTTTAAGTTATGAAAATAGTAATTCCGAAATGATATCAATTTTAGAATCAAGATATCAAAATTTAACACAAATAATCATTAATCTAGAACAACAAATAATAATTTTAATAAAAATCCGTAATTGTAATCAACAAACAAATCATCAAAATCATGACCAAAATCCTTATAGAGGCAACAATTATTCCCATACTATATAAAGATATACAAAATTTTAGTTTTTTAAATATTTTAATTTTGAATTTAAATCATAAAATTAATCATCCCAATAATAAATATTTTTTTACTACTGAAATTTCTAATAAAAATTTTACTAATTAACTTTTTCTAATCGAGATATTTACGAAATTAAATAAAATTAAAAACAAAAATAAAAATTATCATTTATTTTTGTTTTTAATATGGTAATGATTTTTTTATTTTTAATTAAAAATAAAATTAAATTAACACTATTTTTTTATTAAAAAGTGCTATAATTTAAATTAAAAATCAATCAAGTATTGAAAATCACATTTTTTTTGACAAAAAATATTTTAAACCAAATATAGTAAAAATAAAATACTATTTTTTAATAAAAAAAACTCATTAATTTTTATAAAAATGTTCAAATGACAATTAAATATTAATCATAATAATTTACATTAAAATAAATTTTACATTATTAATAAATAAATAAATTATGATTATAGCATCTAACAACTCTCAAACTTTTCTTCGAAGAGTCTTTTTTTTATATTACAACAATAAATATATTAAAATAGAACCAAAATAGAACCTATTTCATCAACATTAATAATTTAAAAATTCAAAAACAACATACTTATTTATGATCAATTAATATAAGTAATGAAAAAATTAAAATAGAAAAAACCTTTCTATCAATATATAATTAACCTTGTTTAGATATTAAAAAAATCACCAAATCGGTGATATAATTAAAATATTTAATTGTTAAAAAAATCATCAAATGAAAAAATAAATACCATTAAACAAAAACATTTTTTTTAATAAATATAATTTTTAAATTATTATTTTGTGATTTATTCTTTTTCAGCAATAAATTATAATTAAATTCAACCAAACTTAATATAATTTCACAATTAGAACCTCAAAATACCTATTCTATGGTGAATAATAAAAATTATAAGATTATAGTTAAAATTAAATTTATTAATCATTATCAAATTTTCATTAAACTAATTTTTCTATTTCTAATTGTGTAATTGTTTCTTTTTTTAAAAGTAAATTAGCAATTTTATCTAATAATATTTTATTTTCAACCATTATCTTTTGAGTTTGACCATAACAATCATCAACTATTTTTTTAATTTCTAAATCAATCATTTTTTTATCTGAAAATTCAGAATCTTGGGTTACTCCTAAATCACTCATTCCATATTTAGTAACCATTAATCTAGCAATTTTAGTTGCCTGTTTAAAATCATCAAATGCTCCCGAAGAAATATCATCAAAAATTAATTCTTCCGCTACTCGACCACCTAAAAATGATTGAATTTGTGCTAACATTCTTTTTCGCGAAGAAAAGAAAGTTTCTTTTTCAGGAATCATTAAGTTATATCCACCCGTATGTCCCCGCGGAATAATAGTTATTTTTTGTACTTTTTGTGCATGTTTTAATTTTATCCCAAGAACAGCATGTCCGGCTTCATGATAAGCCACCATTTTTTTTTCTTCAACGTCATATTTGACAGATTTCTTAGCCGGACCCATTAAAACTCGATCAATCGCTTCTATTAATTCTTCCATACTAATTTGAAATTTTTGATTACGAATTGTTAAAATAGCAGCTTCATTTAAAACCGCAGCTATTTGAGCGCCGCTCATCCCCAAAGTTTGTTTCGCTAATTGTTGAAAATCAACTTCCGAACAAATTTGTTTATTTTTAGCGTGCACTTTTAAAATTGCCTCCCGAGCTTTAACATCTGGTAAACCAACAGTAAATTTACGGTCAAATCTTCCAGGTCTTAACAAAGCAGGATCTAAGATATCCGCTTGATTAGTAGCACCGATCACAATAATACCTTGGGATTTGTTAAAACCATCCATTTCAGTTAGTAATTGATTTAAAGTTCGATTTATTTCTAAAGAACCACCGTTTGAATTATCAAAACCACTTCTTTTAGCACCTAAAGCATCAATTTCATCAATAAACAACACACAAGGAACATGATTTCGAACTTCTTGAAATAATTCTCTTACCCGACTAGCACCAACGCCAACATATTTTTCCACAAAATTAGAACCAGAAACAGCATAAAAAGGAACCTTCGCTTCCCCCGCTAAAGCTTTCGCCAATAAAGTTTTACCAGTACCCGGAGGACCTTCTAGTAAGACACCTTTAGGAATAACAGCTCCGATGTCTTTATATTTTCGAGGTTGTTTTAAAAAATCAATTAATTCTTTCATCTCTTCTTTCTCTTCTACGTTACCCGCCACATCTTTAAAAGTAAACAGAGATCTTTGTTCTGAAGAAACTTTATATTTTTTAGAATTTGGAGCAGCATTAAGAAAATTTGTCCCCCAATATCCTAATAATAATAAAGTACTAATAGGAGCTAAAAAAGAACTTACTGGAGCTTTTATATCATTTTGAATAAACATATTTATGTCATAAATTTTTCTAAATCGATAAATTAGTTGTGAAGATTCCGGATTGAATACAAATTTATCTAAATTTGTTAATATAAAACAGAAAAAATAAAACCAAATTAAAACAAAAATAGTATTTCTTAAGGTAATTTTCTTCCAAAAATTTAAAATTTTTTTATGATACATAAGCGAAAAAGTCCTTTTTTATTTAAAATTATTATTAATGAAATATTTTAATTTCTTTGATTATAATCTTCTATTAAAACAGCAATCGGAATATAAACATATGTTTTAAAAACAGAACATAATATTTTTTCAAATATTTCTTCATAAGTTTTTTGTTTAACTTTTTGTAATTCAACAGAAATATTTCGGAAATCATACGAAATTAATTTTTGAATGTATTGATCAAAAAAATCCCAAAATTGTGCCATCGTGCAATTCAAAGTACCATCCGATTGATTGATACCAGGATAACTCATTTCTTGCCAAAGAAATTGTTCATCCTCCGGAATATCCTTCATAATAATATTTTCTTGGGGTGTTCGTCCTTGAAAAAAACCTTCATCAATTTCTGCGCCAGAATTTTTTTTAGCCTCTAAAAAATTTTTTAATTCTAAAAAATCAAAAGTTATTTTTTGATTATTGTTTAATATTTCTTCATGTTGAAAAAAATAATATCTAATATTCTGTAGACAATCAGTAAAATCATGATAAGGATCATTTTTTGATAAAAAATTCTGTAATGCTAAATTAGATTCATATTTTTTATCAACTTCGATTAAAGTTAATTGTTCTGATTTTAAACCCTTGTTTTTAATGAAAATACTAAATAAATGATTAATATTTTCTATTATTTTGGTTTTAATATCTTTTTTTAATGATACTAATACATGATTAACATCATTATCTATATCTTTTATATCACAACTAACTTTCATGTATTCCATATCCATGTCATCATAAATTTTAATTTGATAATTTTCATTTTTTTGATCAACCGTTAATTGGTCCCAACTAACAGTTAAGAATTTTAAAGCTTTATCAAAATCATAACCTTGTTTAACTAAATCAATTTCCTGATAAAGTTTGTTACTTTCTGAACTTTGAGAAAAAAAAGGAGAATTAAAATATTTTTGATCTTGAAAAAATTCTTTGGTAAATAAAACTGAAGTTGGTTGTAATATTTCATTATTGATTTCTACTATTTTTTTTCTATCAATCGCATAATATAAAGCTTTAGCAAAATCACTTAATTTTGTTAAATTATTACTATTTTTAGATTTGATAAATTCTAAATAAATTAATTGTCCAGTGTCTGGAATATATTGTTTAAAATCATTAGGTGTAATTAGATTATATTCTCGTTCTTGATTTTTTTGTTCTATATATTCTTTATTTGTTTCTGAATAATCATAAAACAAGAACAAACTGATAACACCAACTATTAACAATATCAAAGAAGTTATTATAATATTTTTTTTATTTTTCAATAACATTAATTTAATTTTTTTCAACATTCATACCCCAATAACTTTTATCCTGAAAATAATTTTTACTTTTAATATTCTAAAAATTATAACAATATAAAACCAAAAAAACAAGTTAAAAGCTTTTTTAACTTGTTTTTTATATTTTTTCATTATATTTAGAAGATTATTTGTTTTTTTAATTTCCAAAATTTTAATTTTTAATTTTATTTTTTAAATAAGGAATAATATTTTGTAAATCTTTATAAGTAATTTTTTTACGAGATAATAATAATTCAGCAATATATTCTAAATATTTTTTATTGTGTTTAAAAATAAATTTAACTTTTTGAATAGCTATATTAATAAATCTTTTAATTTGAGATTCAGAAAATTGATGTTCTAATAATTTTTTTTTAATGGACGTTAAATCAGAACCACAACCTTCTCCTACTTTATAAAAAGGAATCTTATTATCATCTTTTAAAATCAATTCAGCTGCAAACCCACCCACACTAACTAAAACTTCTAACATAGGTTGTTTTGAAAAATAAAGAATATTAGTTACACCTAAAAATTTATTTCGAGGTATAATATTAGCCGAAACAAATTGACATGTTGTTCGATATTTATTATTTGATTGCAAATATAAAGAAATTAAAGTATGACCTGCTTCATGATAAGCAGTATAATATTCTTCTGAATAATGTTGTTGATAATCAATATTATCGAATGTCGGAGATTCTTGATCAGAAATAGTTTCATCGGATGAGTTAGAAAATACATATCGATAAACATCACAAAAAAAATTATCAATACTGGTTTGATGATTTAAATATATAAAACTCAAAAATAATATTTCCAATAATAATATTATAAAAACAAAAAATTTGTTATTTTTTGACTTATGTTTTGGATTTATTTTATCATGATAATAATATTTGTCGTTATTTTTAAACATATAAAAATTTATTACCTCCAATAAAACAAAAAAATATTTTTCGTCAACTAATAATATTTATATTATTAATTTGTAATAGATTTTCGATAATATTTTGATAAAATAAATAATTTATTAACATAAAAAATAATTAATTTTCGTATTGTATTATAAGCTATATAATTTTTTGATTTTTATTTTTATAAAATTAATATTATTTTTAATCTTTATGATGAATTTATTATCAAATATTGATATATTATTCAACATTCTTAATTATCAAATATATAACTTAATCATAAATATAATAAATATATTTCAACTATTTGATGATTTTAAATATATTTAACATATATAATTTGATTGTTATTTTACCTATTGTATTTATATTATTTTTTATATGTTATCACACAATAAATATAGTTTTAATTATAAAATTGATAATTATTTGAGAAAGTTATTTTTAATTTTAGTTTTGATTAAATTTAATTTATATTTGTAATGAAAACCCAACCCGCACAAAATAAACATCAATAATAAAATAGTTGATAAATAAGAGTACTATTTATCATTATATAAAAAAAGTGCTTCCGAAAATTTAACGATAAAAATTAACATTTTTTTTACATTTACAATTTAATTATAACATAATTTATTTTTTATGAATATTAAAACATAAATGAAATATTGAAGAATTTCAACAATTTTTGTTTTTTAAAAAATTATATAAACTTTTAAAACACCTCTCATATTCATTAATATATTTATAAAATAACGAACATTGATTATTTACCTCATGAGGAAAGTAAATTTTTGAATTATATAAAATTTCTTGAATAATTATATAATCATGATCTTAAAAATAAATTTTTAGGTATTTTGCGCCTAATTTTTTCTAATTTCCTCATAAATATAAATTTTATACCCTGTTTAAAAATAACATTAATCTTCTTAATTTAGCCAGATTTAAAGATACTTAAATTTAATTTTAAATTTTACTTTATGTTCATCTAAGTAATTTTGGATTATTTTTTATAATTTGATAATTTCTTATTATTCAAGTAATTATTTTAGTTCATCTTCAACTTTGGTGATTTATTTTTTACAGAGTAACTTCTCTTTATCATATTCAAAAATATCAGTCATGATTTTTTCATCAATCTAATAATAAACCATTATTTATTTTTTGTTAGTAATTTTTTATTTTTTGATTTAGATAATTATATTTTATAATTAAATCTTTTTTTTGTATTTGTTAAAACATCATTAAATAACTATTGTTGTAATATTATTTGTTATTATAAAAAATACTGATAATTTTCATCATCTAAAATTTCTTTTTTATTCAAAATTTGTTTTTTTTAAACTACCATATTATGATTGTTATTAATAATTAAACATAAACCTAAACCAATAAATAAAATAACTTAAAATAATGATAAATGTTTTTTAAAATTAATCATTTATAATCCTCATTGCGTTGTTCATTGATTTACCTCTCAACCAAGGAAAGGTAGTAAAGTGATTATAGTTTTCTTTTAAAATTTATTCTTTAAGAATTTTTCGATTTTAAGAGAACTTTATTCATGATAAAACCAATAATCAATAAAGAAACAAGAGGTAAAAAAACTCTATTAAAAATATGAATTAAAATATGATTTTTAATTTGGTCATTAATAAAATCATTTAAAAAAGCTAGAAAAATTAATACTCCATCAGTTAAAAATAAAATTGAAGTAAAAGATAACTTAATTTTTTCTTTTAAAAATTTTTGATAAATATCCATACCACCAGTAGTATATCCATATTTTCTAATTTGAGCTAAAGTATAACCAAAAATAATGCCACCAAAAATAGAAGCATGAAGAAATTTATTTGTTTTATGATCAGTAAAAAATTTAAAATAATCATCATTAATAAATTTAAAAAAATAAAAAATATTTATTTTTTCATTTAGTTTAAATATTATTGCTTCTTTATGTTGTAAATATGAAAAAAATTTTAAATTAAATATCAAAATAAAAACAATTAAACAAGTTTTTAAAAAAACAGTTTTTGATTCTCTAAAAAAACATAAAATTAAAGCTAGTATATTTAATATTACATATGAATTATAATTATACGAAAAACCAGGAGTATTTGTAATTTGTTGAGGAAATAACTTGCCTAAAACAATACATAGACCATCTATTCCACCATTTACAAAATCGCTTTCAAAAGAAAACAAATTTATTCCTATAGCTAAAATAAAAATATTAATAAAAATAAAAACCCATTTATAAAAATTAATTTTCATTATTTTTAAAACTTTCCATTTATTTATGAATTTATAATTAAAATAAAAATCAGAAATTATTATTTAAATATAAATAAATATGTTTTTTTATATTATATAATATCTAAAGTATTAAGTATCAAAACTAATTAATAATAAAAAATTACTTCAAATATTAATATTCAGAAATCGTAAGTTTAAAACTTTTTTAAAATTTATTTTATTAACATTAATAATATGAGAAATTATACTAATTTTAAAACCAAAATATAATAATTGACTGTAAAACCAGAAAATGATAACAAAAAAACATCCAAATAAATTAAAAAAATCGTTTATTAAATTTAATTTAAATTAACATAAAAAAATATTTTTTAGAAAAGTTTTTTTCTTTTGGATTTTTTTAAATTTAATTTCTATTTATTATTATATATTATATTAATTTTAAATTTACAAATCAAATATAGGATATTTGATTTATTCCTTAAAACTAACCATCGAATAAAAATTCATTTTTAGATTGATTAATGATTTCAGAATTAATTTTTTTTAGATTAATTTCTGGGGTTTTTTCTGTTGGTGTAATTATTGTAGTTCTCTGGTAAATAATAACACCAACCAAAACCAAAATAATTAAAACAATAACTATTATTTGCGAACATTTTTTAATAAAATTTATGAGTTAATGACCTTTTCATTAATAGTAATAATAATTTTTATCTATAGAAAAATTATTACTATCATTTTATAATTTTAATAATTAGTGAAAAGCTTTTAAATAAGTTTTTATTTTATAAATCAAAAAAAACCGACATTTTAAAGTCGGTTTTTAGTTTAATTTTAAAATATTTGGTTTAATTTATAGTTAATTAGTATATACGTTTTCTAATATTATTTTTGAATAAATATAAATTTTATCAAATAAATATCATAAGTTATTGTTTAACATATTAAATTATGAAAAATATTTTATAAATTGTTTCATCTTGTTATTTATTAAAATAACAAACGTCTTAAATATATCCTACAATATATTAATAACATTGCTCTTGATAATTTTTTAAAACTTGGAAATAACAACATTCAGTTTTGTGAAATTGTTATCATTTAAGCTTTTTTAGATTCTTGGTTTTTTTGCTTTAATTAAATTCTTTTTTTTTAAATAATTGTTGTAGTTCATCTTTAGTTATTTTTTGACCACTATCTTTATCATATTCAATGATATTAGCAATACTTTCGCCTTTAGGACTATAATTAATTTTTTTAATTAATTTACCAGTATCTTTATTATATTCGTAAATAACCTTAATGATTTTACCATCAGCTTGATATTGAGTGA
>NZ_JAZHCY020000015.1:0-658 GCF_036924415.2 Candidatus Phytoplasma prunorum | reverse complement strand
TATTACTATAAGCCCTAATACACTGTTCCGTTGTTATAAACAATTTTTTATTTTAAAATTAAGCAACAAAAACCTAACACTTCGAACATTGATGCGGATTAAGATTTTTTTGAATTAATTGAAAATAATCTTTATCTTTTTCAGTGTCGGTTGCGTGATATTGAATATATTTAATAATTGAATCTTTATATTTAACTCTATTGGTTTTAAGGCCAACCGTTTTAGAAACTAAATTCCGCATTTTTGTTCGTGCTCGAATATAAAAAAATGTCATAAAATTACTTAAATTATCCTGATATTTTTTAATTGCGTCATCTAAAAAACATAAATAACCTTCTTGAATTAAATCATTACGTTCAAGCATTGGTGGTAATTTAAATTTTCTCGCTATTGATCTCAGTGGTTTTGCGCATAAATTATAAATTTCATCACGTAATTTAAGATTTTGTGAATCTAATAAAAAAGTTTGAACCTTAGTTTCAAGTTCAATATTTAATTTATTTAACATTTTGGGCCTCCTTAAAACAAAAAAAAGATCAATCTAAATATTGATCTAAATAGTTAAATTATTTAATTTTTAAAAAAGTCTAAAGTTTTGCAACACTGCGATTTAAATTTGTCTTATTTTTCTATATTAAAATTTAAAATTTAACAAAAT
>NZ_JAZHCY020000003.1:0-55928 GCF_036924415.2 Candidatus Phytoplasma prunorum | reverse complement strand
TTGGGATAAAGTGGGATGGTGCGCGTCTAAAATACTTTTCATTTGGCCGAAAAAATTTTCAATCACCGCATTATCTAAGGGTGTCGCTGGTCGTGACATACTGATTAAACAGCCTTTTTTAATTAAAATTTTTTGAATTTTCTTGGAAAGATAAACGGCGCCTTGATCGGAATGAATAATACAATTGGGTTTTAAAGGTGGTAATTTACGGACCAGCTTGGTGATCAAAGCCAAATTCGGGGTGGTGGCGGTTTGCCACGTTAAAATTTGATGATTAAAAGCATCAATGATCGCTGTAAAATAGACATAACCCGTGGCCGTTTTAAAACCAGTAATATCCGTAAATAGTTTTTGATAAGGTTGCGACGCCTGAAAGTTTTGACGGATTAAATTGGGTTGCACTTGTAAATGGTTACTAAGATTTAAATGGCGATGCTGATAGCGGGGTTTTTCGGTTTTGCGGTGGATAAGTTGTAAATTCATTAACCACTTTATTAACTAATGATACATATAAATTTATTAATTGATTACGAATTTTCAAATTCTTTTTATTTTTGAAAAATTCTTTAAATAATTCGTCTTTTAACATTGCTTTTCTCTCTAAAAAATTTAGAAAAGATAAGCTATAATTAATTTAATGGTTAATTGGAGACGTATTTTTATAAATGGTGGTTTATAATTTATTAGAATTTGTTTTAATCATATTAATAAATAAATGTGATTTTATTTTATTTAGTAATTTTTTAATTTCTAATATTTATCTTGCAAAAAAAAATAATTTATTATTAACAATACCAAAATCAATTATTTAAAAAATAAAATATCAGAAATTAAAAAAAATAAACAAAAAAATGAATTTTTGCCTTAATTATTGATATAATTAATTATAAATATTAGATATCCAAAAAACATTTAAATAAGAAATAAAATAAAGAAGGTATATATTAATAATGAATAAATTAAAAAAACCATTATACTTATTTAAGATATTTTTATTCATAGGCTTATGGTTATTTTTAATTACCAATAATAATCCTATTATAGGAATGAAAAAACAAAAATCTTATATCGATAAAAAATTAATAGATATGCGGTTAGAATTATTTAATCTTTTAACAATAAAAATAAAATTAGTAGAAAATATTAATGATTTTCGAAATAAAAATAAATTAAATCGTTATGATAAAATAGAAATTATTAAATTAGAAAAAGAATATATAGAAATAAAACAAAAAATATCCGAAATTGAAAAAAATATTTCAAAAAAATCAAAAAAAATAACTTTCAATTTAAAACCGCTAATTAAAATTATAGAATAAAATTTAATTTTCCTAAATTTTTAAAAAGGTATTTTTTTTATTATAAAATAAAGTAAATAATTTAAAAAAAATTATCATGCCAGAATATATCCTTTTATTTTAAATTATTGAAGAATTAATAACTTATTTAAGTCATCAAAAGTAAACTATTAAAATTAAAACTTAATCTTCAAAATATTCAGTTAGAAAGTTAATGAATTAAAATTATAAATTAAAAACCTTTTAAAAATTAAACATCATAAAATAAAATAATTATTTCGATTAAATATTATTAAATGGGTTAAATTTATCTTTTTCAAACTCTGATTGTTTCTCTATATACCAAAATGCCAAATAAAAACGCCTAAAAGTATTTCTTTAATGAAAAACAATAAAAAATAAAGTTAATTAAAAAACAGTTAGTTATAAAAATAAAAAAAATCATAAATTATTATATTACAAAATTATTAATGAATATAAAACTAAATTTTTTTAAAAAAATTTATTAAAATGGGTTAATTTTAATAAATTACTTATTATAGAACTTTAAAATCCTAAATTGCTTTTTTAAAAATTTAATTATGATTGGAAAAAAATAATTTAATAAATTTTTTATCAAAATTCTTGATTCAACAGTTATTGAAAAATAAATTAATTTTTCGGTTATCATAAAGTTCATAATTTTTTAATATAACAAAGTTACTATTTGAAACATAAAACTTTTTTTAAATAAAATGTGTCAATTAAATTTATTATCTCAAACAAAAACATACAGTTAAAGTAAAAAAATTTTAATTTTTATCACGAATTGCACATTGAATTTAAACTAAATTTATATTTTAAAGTATTTTATCTTATCAAAAATTATGTAATTATCAATTTAATTTTTAGTCTTAAAGAACAATTTTAAAATTAAAGTTCTATTAAAAAAACGGAACAGCTCCACTTTCTCAAACTTATTTAAACACCGTTTAGCTGAGTGAGAAGTTGTGAGTTAGGACCTTAATGAGTTAATTAATCCTGATAATTTTAAATATCAAGTTCAAAAAATATTTAAATACTTCTGATTAAATATTTTAACATACTGTATCTTTAATTTTAAATATTTCCTTAATTTTGGTTTTTAGGTTCATTTCTGAACTTATCTGTTCATATCCTTCATCTGATGGAGTCATTTTCTTTGTTTAATAGTTTCCCTTCAATCTGCTTTAATTCTCTGCTATAATCTTAAAACTTTTCATTTTTAAGACCGATAATTTGATGTATTGCTTTATAACTACAATTGCAAATATTTATTTACTTGTAATTTAGGTATCTTTTACGACCTTGTTTAATAATTAAAAAATAAGTATATTTTATTTTAAATTTTTTATAAATTTAAATTTAGTTTTTATTTTTTTAAATTTTTAGATTATATTTAATAAATTATTTTTTATTCATTGTATTTATTAATTGTAAAGTCAATTTTAATATTTTTTATTTTCAATTTTTATTTATTAATATTAAAAATTGAAATAATTATTTTTTAATGTTATACTATTTAATAGTGATTAATTATATTTTAATTATATTTTTATGCTGATGTGGCGAAATGGTAGACGCATTTGACTCAAAATCAAACGAGGTAAAACTCATGTCGGTTCGAATCCGACTATCAGTACCAAATATTATTAATTACTTTAATTTAAACTATATATAAATTATATTATAATAATCACATAATAAAATATGTGATTTTTTTAGATATATTAATGATAAAGAGATAAAAAATAATGTCCTCTAATAAAATTCAACAATTTTTAAATTATTCAATAGAAAAATATTCAGCTTCAGATTTTAATAAAATTAATGTCAAAAAAATTTGTATTTTTGAAAAATTAAAGAAAATTCAAATTCAATTATTTATAACACAAAAAATTGATAATTTTGATGCTTTGAGAAAATGTTTAAATGAATTAACAGAATTTATTCAAAAAGAAAATAATAATCATATAACGGATTTAAAAATAAATTATTATTTTATTTTTAATAAAAACTATGTTAATGATCATGAATATAAATATATTTTAAAATTGTTTAAAAAAGATATTAAAGATTATCAAAATTTTAAATATATAAATAAATTAGAAAAGTATAAAGATCATGTTATATTGAAGGATGATTTTTTTGAAATCTCGGTTGAATCTTGTGATTTTCGAGTTTTAATTAATTCTGAAGAATATAATAATTTAGAAAAATTTTTTAAAGATAATTGTAATTTAAAATTAAAATTAAAAGATGAACCAAATATAATTATAAAAAATATTGATGATATAAAATTATTAGATGATCTTAATAAATTACCTTTTGAAAAACAAAATTTACAAAAATTTAAAGATAATTATAAAAAAAATATACTTAAAATTAAAGGTTATATTTTATTTCCTGAATCTAGAATTTGTAAAAATGGTTCTTATCAATTTAGTTTTTTTTTATGTCAAGTTGATAATTCTATTAAAATTTTATCTTATACAAAAAATAAAGAAAAGGTAGAAAAATTAGAAAAAGAATTAAAAAAAGATAAAGAAATTGAAATTATTTTTTCTTTAGATTCGACAAATATGATATATAAAGAAAAAAAATTGTTTAATTTAACATTTCGTGATGGAGAAATAAAATATAATCTTTTACCGACAATACCTTTTTATTTAATAAGAAAAGATAATTATTCTGGTAAAAAAAGAATTGAATTTCATTTGCATACTAAAATGTCTAATTTGGATGCAGTTACTAGCGCTAAAGATTATTTAGAAAAAGCTGATGAATGGGGTCATAAAGCCATTGCTTTTACAGATCATAATGGTGTTTATGCTTACCCTGAAATTGCTAAATATTCTGAAGATAAACAAATTAAACCTATTTATGGTGTAGAGTTAGAATTTATTGAAGAAAAACCAATTTTTATAACTAATCAAAATTATCATTCAGAATTAAAAGATTTTGTTTTAAAAGAAATGGAATATGTTGTTTTTGATATTGAAACTACAGGTTTTTCTAAGGTTAGAGATAAAATTATTGAAATCTCTGGTTTTAAGATTAAAAATAATATTATTATTGATCAATTTTCTTCTTTAGTTAATCCAGAAACAGATTTACCTGAAAATATTTATATATTAACTAAAATAAACAATGAAACATTAAAAAATGCTCCAAAAATTTCACAAGTACTTCCTAATTTTTTAAAATTTATTGAAAATACATGTTTAGTAGCTCATAATGCTTCTTTTGATGTAGGTTTTATTTTTGAAAAATCCAAGCAATTGAATATTCTATTTCCTCTAATTCCAGTTATTGATACTTTATCTTTATCACAATATTATTTTAGTAGTTTTATGAAATTTTTTTCTTTAAAAAGATTAGCATCGAAGTTTAAAATTAAATTAGAAGAAAATCACCGTGCTGAAAATGATGCAAAGGCTACGGTCGAAATTTTTATTAAAATTTTAGATCTTTTAGAAAATGAATATAAAGTTTTTACTTTTTATGATTTAGGAAATAAACTTTCTTCTGAATATGAAAGAACTTATGATATTAATGTTTTGGTTAGTAATCAAATTGGTTATCGTAATTTATTTAAAGTTTTAAGCGATGCTTTAACTAATAATTTTTATAAAAAACCGAGAGTTTTAAAAACTGTATTAGCTCAATATCGTGAAGGCTTGTTGATTGGTAGTGGTTGTTATAATGGTAATGTTTTTGAAATTGCTTTAAATGATGATTTAGAAAGTTTAAAAAAAGCTATTTCTTTTTATGATTATATTGAAGTTCAACCGCCTCAATCTTATAGTCATTTGATTTATGAATTAGGCAATGAAGGAAGAAAAATTATTGAACAAACCATTTTAAAAATTATTCAAGAATCAAAAAATCAAAAAAAAATTATTATTGCTTCTGGTGATGTTCATTATTTATATCCGCATGAAAAAATTTATCGTGAAATTTATATTAACGCTAAATTAATTGGTGGTGGTTTACATAAATTATCTAAATATGAAATTTCTCAATTACCAGATAATGCTTTTTTAACCACTCAAGAAATGTTAGATTCTTTTAATTTTTTGTCTTCTGAAATAGCTGAAGAAATTGTTATTACTAATACTCATAAATTAAATCAAAAAATAGAAAAAATTAAAATTTTTCCTAATAAACTTTTTTCTTTATCTGATAATATTTTTAAAGAAAATTTAAATATTTCTAGTATAAAGTCTGAGATTAAATCTATAGTAAATTCAAAATTAACTGAATTGTATGGTAAAAAACCTCATTTTTTAATTAAAGATAGAATAAAAAAAGAATTTAAAATTATTAATGGTGATGAAAAAGATCAAAATTCTTTAAGTTTTGCTCCGATTTATTATTTATCCCATTTATTAGCGAAAAAATCCTTATTAGATGGTTATTTAGTAGGATCTCGCGGTTCTATTGGTTCTTCTTTAGTTGCTAAATTATTAGATATTACAGAAGTTAATCCTTTAAAACCTCATTATATTTGTCCTAAATGTTTTTTTTATACTGATATTAAAATTATTTCTCAAGAATTAAAGTCTAAAATAGATTATTTTGATCAAATTTTAACCCAACAAAAACAAGAACCATTAAAAAATGATAAAAACGATGCACAACATGAAATAGAAATTTTAAAACAAGAATTAATTAAAATAAAAAAAGTTTATTCTGGTTATGATTTACCTAATAAAGATTGCCCTAATTGTGGTAAAAAATTAAAAAAAGATGGAAATGATATTCCTTTTGAAACTTTTTTAGGATTTAAAGGTAATAAAATTCCTGACATTGATTTAAATTTTGCTGGTGATTATCAATTTAAAGCTCATAGTTATATTAAAGAATTATTAGGTGAATATAATGTTTTTAAAGCAGGAACTATTCAAACAGTAGCTGAAAGAAATGCTTATGGTTATATAAAGGGTTTTTTAAAAGATAAAAATAAATTTTTAAATGAAAGTGAAATTTCAAGAAGAACTAAAGTAATACAAGGTGTTAAACGTTCTACAGGTCAACATCCAGGTGGAATTGTTATTGTTCCTAAAGAGTGTTCTATTTATGATATAACTCCTATTCAATATCCAGCTAACGATAAAAATTCCGAATGGAAAACTACACATTTTGATTATCATTCTTTTGAAAATAATTTATTAAAATTAGATATTTTAGGTCACGATGATCCTATTATGATTAAATTTTTAATGGATTATGTTAAAACAAATTCCGAAGAATTTGATTTTAACAAAGCTCAAGATATTCCTTTATATGATGAACTAGTTTATAAAATATTTTCTGATGATAATGAAATAAAAGGTTATACTACTTTAGGAATACCAGAATTTGGAACTGTTTTTGTTAGAAAAATGTTAAAAGATATTGTTAATAAAAATTCAAAAAAATCAATATTAAAATTTTCTGATTTAGTAAAAATTTCTGGTCTTTCACATGGTACTGGTGTTTGGACTAATAATGCTGAAAAATTAATTGATCATAGTACAGAAAATTATCGTGAATTTAATGAAATTATTGCTTGTAGAGATGATATTATGACTCAATTAATTGAAAAAAAAATAGAACCTTTAAAATCTTTTGAAATTATGGAGTTTATTCGTAAAGGTCTTCCTTTTAAAAATAAAGAAAAATGGTCTGAATATAAAGAGATTATGAAAGAAAATCAAGTTGAAGATTGGTATATTGAATCTGCAGAAAAAATTGAATATCTTTTTCCTAAGGCTCACGCTGTTGCTTATGTTATTATGGCTATTAGAATTGCTTGGTTTAAATTTCATAAACCACTTTTGTTTTATAGTGGTTATTTTTCTAAGAGAGCTGATCATTTTGATTATGATACTATGACTAGCGATAAATATAATGCAATTGAAAATAAAATTAATTCTTTAAATAATAATTTAAAAAATACTGCTAAAGAAACAAATTTATTAAGTATTTTGAAAGTAGCTAAAGAGTTTCGAAATAGAAAAGAAAAATTTCAATTTTTACCTATTGATTTGAATAAATCAGAAAAAAATAATTTTATTTTAGTTAAAAACAAAGGATTGCTAATGCCTTTTATAACTTTAGATGGATTAGGACCTGTAGCGGCTTCAAGAATTATAAAAGAAAGAAAAATAAAAGATTTTACAAAAAAAGATTTTTTAAAACGTTCTAAAGTTAATAAGACTATTTTTTCCAAAATAGAAAGTATGGGTTTATTAAATTCTTTACCAGATGAATGATTTAAATATTTTTAAAGTTATTTTATTAATTTTTTTAGTTTTTTTTAATTTTAAATTTAATTTATCAAAAATAAAGAGGTTTTTTAAAATATGATTACGCCAAAAATTCAAAATTTAAATAATTTATTATTAGAAATTGAATATAAATTTAAAAAAAAAATTGAAGAAGTTCAAAATTTAGATGATGTAGCTAATTTAGAAATACAATTTTTAGGTAAAAAAAGTTTAATTAAAGATTTTTTGAATAATTTAAAAAATAATTCTTTAATTGAAAAAAAAAAATTTGGTAAAAAAATCAATTTATTAAAGCAAAAAATTATTTCAGAATTACAAAATATTAAAAAAAAATTTAAAAAAAAATCTTATGATGAAATTAATTTTCAAGAAAATATTAATGTTGGATTACCTAGTTTTTTTTTACCTTGTGGTAGTATACATCCTTTAAATCAAGTGATAGAACAAATAGAAGATATTTTTTTATCTTTAGGTTATGAAATTCATGATGGATTAGAATTAGAAAAAGAATTATATAATTTTGATATGATGAACATGGATAAAGAACATCCTTCAAGAGCAATGCAAGATTCTTTTTATATTGATGATCAAACCTTATTAAGAACTCATACTTCTTCTGTACAAGTTAAATATATGTTAAAAAGAAAAAAAAAATCTTTAAAAGTTATTTCTTCTGGAAAAGTTTTTAGAAGAGATAATGATGATTCTAATCACAGTCATCAGTTTATGCAATTAGAAGGTTTTGTTATTGATAAAAATATTAATTTAATGGATTTAAAACAACATATTTTATTTTTTTTAGAAACTTTTTTTAGTAAAAAACCAGAAATTCGAATTCGTCCTTCCTATTTTCCTTTTACAGAACCAAGTATAGAAGTTGATTTATTAGTAACACCAAAAGAAAAACCTTCTTTTTATTTAGAAATTTTAGGAGCTGGTTTAATTCATCCTCAAGTTATTATTAATGGCGGTTATGATCCTTTAAAATATCAAGGTTTTGCATTTGGTATTGGAATTGAACGTATTGCTATGTTGAAATATAAAATAGATGACATAAGAAGTTTTTATAATAGTGATATTCGTTTTTTAAAACAATTTTAATTAAATTATAAGGTAGAATAAAAATGAAAATTAATGAAAATGTTATAAAAAAATATTTATCAATTATTCCTAAAGATATCGTTAATTTAGTGAATAACCATATTGCTGAAGTAGATAATTTTTATTTTTTAACTAAAAATCATAATTTAATAATAGGAAAAATTTTAAATTTTGAAAAAATTATTATTTCTAAACATTTTTATTTAGTTAAAGTTGATATTGGTCATAAATTATTAAATATTATTTGTAATAGTAATAATTTAATTATAGGAAAAAAAGTTATTGTCGCGCAAGAAGGTTCTTATTTAGAAGGTTTAAAATCTTTTGTTAAAATTAAAAAAATTCAAAATATTAATTCTGAAGGTATTATTTGTTCTTTAAATCAATTAGGTATTTCTAATCAATATTTAACTTTATCAGAAAAAAAAGATATTTATTATTTTTCCGATGACTTTGATAATGAAATAGGTAATGATGTTTTAAAATTTTTAAGTTTAAAAGGTTTTATATTAGAACTAAGTTTAACTCCTGATAGAGTAGATCTTTATTCTCATATAGGATTTATTAAAGATTTAAATGCAGTTTCTGAACGAAAAAATGATTTTTTAGAACAACAATTAATTGTTAAAAATAAAGAAGTTTCTAAATTAAATTATTTTAAAATTAAAATCAAAAATGATAATTGTTATGAATATAATTTAAGATATATTGAAAATATAAAAATTACTACTTCGCCTTTATGGATTAGAAATATTTTATTTAAATCAGATATTTTACCAGTTAATAATTTAGTAGATATTACTAATTTAATTTTGATTGAATATGGTGTACCTATACATTTTTTTGATGCTGATCAATTAATGAACTCATCGATTGTAGTTAGAAATGCTAATTTAAATGAAAAAATAACTACTATTGATTCTAAAGAATATTTTTTAAATTCTGAAGATTTAGTTATTGTTAATAATAATATTCCTATAGAATTAGCAGGTATTATAGGTTTAAATAATAATAATATTAATGCAAATACTAAGAATATTATTTTAACAACTGCTTATTTTGAACCTAAAATAATTTCTAAAACTAGTAAAAGATTAAAATTATTAACTAATATTTCTTTATATTATGAAAGAGGTATTGATCAAACTTTAATAGTTAAAGCTTTAGAAAGAGCTTGTCAGATTTTACAAGAAATAACTGATGCTAGAATAACTAAAAATATAGTTTCTAATAGAATCAAATTAAGAAAAAATCCTAAAATTGCTTTATCTTTAAGTTTTATTCGTCATAAAACTGGTATTAATTTTGTATGGTCACAAATTGAAAAATTTTTAAAATTATTGGAATATAAAATTATTTTTGATGTTGATTTTTTTTCTTTTAATGATTTAAATCAAATATTTTATGTTATTGCTCCATTAAGACGTTATGATGTTAATATTCCTGAAAATGTTATTTCTGATTTATTAAGAATGTATGGATATTATAATATTTGTGTCAATAATGAAAATATTTTAAATTATGCTGCTTTTAAAACTATTAAGCAAAATAAAATTAGAAATTTAAGACATTTATTGCAAAATATTGGTTTTTGTGAAATTATTACTTATAGTTTAGTGAGTGATAAAATTTCTAAATTATTTCCTTATAAAAAAAATAAAGTTAAAATTTTAAATCCTTTATCTCAAGATAAAATTATTTTAAGACAAAATTTGATTTCTAGTTTTATAGAAGTTTTAAGTTATAATCAAAAACGTAACAATTTTGATAATTCTTTTTTTGAAATAGGTAAAGTTTATTTTCCTGAAGGTGAATATTTAAATTTAGCTTTAGGAATGAGTGGTAATTTTGTTAATTCTGGTTGGCATAAAAATAATATTAATAGTTCTTTTTTTGTTTTAAAAGGTATTTTAGATAGAATTTCTCTTTTTTTAAAAATAAATTTACAATTAAAAAAAACTAATATTTATAATAGTTTTTGTTCAGGTACACAAGCCAATATTATATTTAATAATAAAAAAATTGGTTTTATGGGCGAAACTAATTGTTTTATTAATGAAAAATATCAATTAAAAAAGAGTTATTTATTAGAAATAAGTTTAAATGATGAAATTTTAAATAAAAATAAATTAAATTATTATAAAGAAATTAGCAAATTTCCTTCTATTAAACGTGATTTATCTTTTTTTATTGATAAAAAATATGATTTTTCGGATATTTCAAAAACTATTGAAGAATTTATTTCAATTTTATTTTTTAAATTTGAATTATTAGATGTTTATTGTTCTGATCAATTATTTTCTCATCAACATTCTTTAACTATTGGTTTTATTTTTAATGATATTTATGGTAAATTAAATAAAATACAAGTAGATGATATTATGATAAAAATTCAACATAAACTTTATGAAAAATATAAAGTTCAAGTTCGATAAAAATAAAAAAATTTATTATATATTAATCTTTATATAATAAATATAATTTATTTTATAAGGAGATTTTTTTGAAAAAAGCTTTAGTAATTAAATTTTTCATGGGTAATTATTTAATTAGTGATATAGAAACTAATGATAAAATTACTGCTCAAGTTAAAGGCAAATTTAAAAATTATGATATTCATAAAAAAGATATTTTTACAATTAAAGTAGGAGATATTGTGATTTATGAAAATTATTTAGATAGGTATTTAATTTCGGAAGTTTTAAAACGTCAAAATGAGTTGATTAGACCAAATATTGCTAATTTTAATCAAGTTATTGTAGTTTTTTCTATATATAAACCACGATTTCAATTTAGACTTTTGGATAAATTTTTATTAATTTTGAGTAAATATAAATTAAAAATAATTTTAATTTTTACTAAAATTGATCTAATAAATAAAGATAAATTTTTAAGTATTAAAAAAAAAATATCTTATTATGAAAAGTTTTATAGTATTCATTATGTCAATAGTAAAGATAAAAATAGCACTCATTATTTGATTGATATTTTTTCAAATAAAATTACTGTTTTAGCTGGTCAAACTGGTGTTGGTAAATCAACATTTTTAAATTCTCTAAAACCTAGTTTACGATTAAAAACACAAGAAATTTCGAAAAAATTAGGTTTAGGAAAACATACAACAAAAAATGCTCAATTATATGAGTTTTATGGTGGTTATATTGCTGATACTCCTGGTTTTTCTAAATTAGATTTAACTATTTTTGATTATGAAGAGTTAAAATTTTTTTATTTAGATTTCTTATTGTATTCTGATCAATGTTATTTTAAAAAAGATTGTTTACATATTAAAGAAATAAATTGTGGTGTTAAAAAAGCTTTGAAATTAGGTTTAATTTCTGATTGGCGTTATGATAATTATTTAAAATTTATTGATAAAATTAAAGAAACACAAAAACCAAATTATAAAAAAAAATAATTTTATTTATATTATTAATAACTTATTTTATATTTTATTCTTTATTTAAGATAAAATAAATGATAAGTAAAATATATTTTTAGTAAATATTATATTTTTTCATAATTCATAAATTTATTTATAAAAAATAATTTATATTTTAAAAATATTTTTTAAAAGTACTATGATTTAAAGAGGTTTTAAAATGAATCTTTCCCAAAACTGGGTTATCCATTTTTTAATAAATAAATTTTTTCCTTTGTTACAATATTTTTTTGGTTTTATAACTGGTATTATTTTTTGTATTTTATTCTATTTTTTATTTTTTTTAAAAAGGATTAAAAATGAGTTACAAAAATCATCTGTTACTGAAGTTAATCTAAATAAAAAAGAGGCTAAAATTTTAATTAAAAAATTTTCTGATAAATTTAAAGCTGAAATTAAAATTAATAAAGATGAATACATGGAAATATTATTAAATAATTTAAAAATGTTATCTTATGAAATAGTATTTGGTTTTTATCCTAATTCACCATATCCTTATTTTGAATTAACTATGGGAGAAATTTTGCTTTTATTTAAATATATTAATAAAAGATTAGATAAATTATTTGAAAATCGAATTTTAAAATTTTTTCGAAATATGACTTTGAGAAAAATTTTTGTTCTAAGAAAAATGTTTATAGAAAAATCTATTATTAAGCGTTATAAAAAAACTCAAAAAAAATTTACTGTTTTTAGCAATGTTATTAATTTAGTTAACCCTTTTTATTGGTTTAAAAAAATTGTTTTAGAACAAAGTATGCAAATTATTTTTTCTAAATTAGGTGAATCTATTATTATAATTTTTGGCGAAGAAATGTATAAAATTTATAGTAAAAAAATGTTTTCTTATCAAGAAAAATCAGAAAAAGATTTAACAAAATTTTTAGAAGAAATAGAATTAAAAAAAACAGAACCAAATATAGATAATAATTTGAATAAATAATGTTTTAAAATTAAAAAAAATTAAATTCAATACAGAGTGGTTATTTTTATGAATAAATTACAATGGTTTCCAGGGCATATGAAAAAAACTTTGGAACAAATTAAAATTAATTTAATATTTGTAGATGTGGTTTTAGTTATTTTAGATTCTAGAGTTCCTATTTCAAGTATGAATGAAAAACTTTTTGAAATTGTTAAAAATAAAACTTGTATAATTTTATTTAATAAAAAAACTTTAAGTGATTTTGATAAAAATAATTTTTTTTTAAATTATTATAAAAACAAAGGATTTTATGTTTTAGAAATTGATGCCAAAACAGGATTTAATGTTAATTCTATTTATAAAAAAGCTTTATATTTAATTAAAAATCAAAAAAAACGCTTTTATAAACCTTTAAAAATGATGGTTGTTGGTATACCTAATGTAGGTAAATCAACTTTAATTAATAAATTAATAAATAGAAAAGTTGTTAAAACTGCAAATATTGCTGGATTGACTAAAAATTTTCAATGGTTAAATTATAATAATGTTTTTAAATTATTAGATACACCTGGAGTTTTATGGCATAAATTTAAAGAAGAAAAAATAGGTATGTCTTTAGCTTTAATAGGAGCAATAAAAGATACACTTTTACATTTAGAAATTTTATTAAAATATACTTTAAATTATTTAAAAAAATATTATTGTAATTATTTAAAATTATATTTAAATTTAAGTATGGATGAAATAGAAAAAGATAATTTATTAGAAATTATAATGAATAAATATAATTGTTTAATTAATTGTAAAAATATTGATATTATTAATATTTATCATATTATTTTAAAAAAAATAAGAGATAAATGTCTAATTAATATTAATTTAGATTTAGATTTTTATTATCATTCTAAATTAATTGTTTAAATATTTTTTTTGATTTATATTTATTTAAAATTATAAGGGGTTTATTAGTAAAAAAATGAAAAAATTAATTATTGTTGAATCTCCTTCTAAAGCAAAAACTATTTATAATTTTTTAAATAAAGAATTTTTAGTTTTATCTTCTAAAGGTCATGTTAGAAATTTATCTTTAACTGGTAAGGATGGTTTAGGAATTGATATTGAAAATAATTTTAAACCTAATTATAAAATTATTAATGATAAAAAAAAAATTGTTCAAGAATTAATTCAATCCTCTAAAGGTAAAGAAGTTTTTTTAGCAACCGATCCTGATAGAGAAGGTGAATCTATTGCTTGGCATTTATCAGAAATTTTAAATTTAAATCCTAAATCTAAAAATAGAATTATTTTTAGAGAAATGACTCAAAATTTTATTATTAATTCAGTGAAAAATCCTCAAAAAATTGATATAATGCTTGTATCATCTCAAGAAACTAGACGCATATTAGATCGTATTATCGGATTTAAATTATCTAAAATAGTTAAGCGTTTACATTCAAAATCCGCTGGTAGAGTACAATCGGTAGCCTTAAAATTAATTGTAGATTTAGAAAATAAAATAAATAATTTTATACCAGAAGAATATTATTTGATTAAAGTTGTTTTTGAAAATTTTCAAGCAGATTTGTTAATTGATGGTTCCAAAAAAATAAAAAAAGAAGAAACTCATGAAATTTTAAAAAAAATCAAAAGTAAACCTTTTATAGTTAAGAATATTGAAAAAAAAAACGTAAATAAAAAACCTCCTATTTCTTTTATTACTTCTACTTTGCAACAAACTGCTTTTAATGAATTTAATATGAATTCGTCACGAACAATGATAATAGCGCAAAGACTTTATGAAGGTGAAATTAATATTGATGGAGAACGTACAGGTTTAATTACTTATATGAGAACTGATTCTAATAGAATTTCTTTATCTTTTATAGAAACTGTACAAAAATTTATTAAATATCATTATGGCGAAAATTATTTAGGTTTTTATCAACAAAAAAAAAATGTCAATTCTCAAGATGCTCATGAAGCTATTCGTCCTACAAATATTAATAAAACCCCTGAAAGCTTAAAGAAATATTTAAAAGCAGATGAATACCGACTTTATTCATTAATTTATTATAGAACATTGTCTAGTTTAATGAAATCTGCTATTTTTGAAAATACTAAAGTTTTTTTTCAATCTGTTGATTATATTTTTATTTTGGAAGGTTTAGTTAGAAAATTTGATGGTTATCAAAAAGTTTTAAATATTGATAATAAAGATAAAATTTTACCTAATTTTTCTTTAAAAGAAGTATATTATCCTAAAGAATTTATTAATAAGCAATTTTTTACTACTCCTCCAAAACGTTTTTCTGAAGCTACTTTGATTAAAACTTTGGAAAAATTAAATATCGGCAGACCTTCAACTTATTCTCAAATTATTAAAACTTTAAAAGATAGATTTTATGTGATTTTAGAAGATAAAAGATTTGTGCCTAACGAACAAGGAATTTTAACTAAAAATATTTTAGAAAATTTTTTTTCTGATATTATTAATGTTGAATATACATCGCAAATGGAAAAAAAATTAGATCAGATAGCTATAGGTAAAATTAACCCAAAAACTATGTTAGAAAATTTTTATCATTATTTTAAAAATTTATATGATATTGCTGATAAAAAAGTAATTAAAATAGTTCCTAAAATTACAGATAAAAAATGTTCTTTATGTAATAAATTTTTATTAATAAAAAAAGGATGCTATGGTGAATTTTTAGGTTGTAGTGGTTTTCCTAAATGTAAATATTTGACTTCTTTTTTAGAATATGAACATCATAATAATATAAATGATTCAAAATGTTCTTTATGTAATAAATTTTTATTAATAAAAAAAGGACGCTATGGTGAATTTTTAGGTTGTAGTGGTTTTCCTAAATGTAAAAATATAGTAAAATTAAAAAAACATGATAAAAAATAATATTTATAAAAATAATTAAAAAAATTTTTACGGAGCGTATTAAATTATGTTAGATTTTTTAAATAAATATTTTTTTAAAAAAAAAGAAAAACAACATAAAATTCATTTTAATCATAATAAAAATGATTTATATAATTTTAAAAAAATTTTAAATTTAAATTCTAAAATTAATGATAATTTATTAAAATCACTAGAAATTTTATTTATTCAAACAGATATATCAATTGAAACTGTTATTTATTTAATGACAGAGATTAAAAATCAAATAAAAGAAAAAAAAGTAATATATTCCAAATATTTATCATCAATAATTTTTGAAACAATGTTGAAATTGTATCAAAAAGATGATCTTTTAATTGATCAAAAAAAATTAAATTCTTTTTCGAATGAAATTTTTGCTAAACCCCAAGTTTATTTATTTGTAGGTGTAAATGGCGTTGGTAAAACAACTACTATTGCTAAAATGGCTAAAAAATTTAAAAATAAACAAAAAAAAGTTCTTTTGATAGCTGGTGATACTTTTAGATCAGGAGCAGTTGAACAATTAAAAATGTGGGGTCAAAGAACTCAAATTACAGTTTTTTTTAAAGAACAAGCCAAAAGTCCTTCTAATGTTATTTTTGAAGGTCTTCAATTAGCAAAAAAAGAAAACTATGATATTGTTTTATGTGATACAGCAGGTAGATTACAAAATAAATTAAATTTAATGTCAGAATTGTCTAAAATCAGAAGAGTTATTCTCAAAGTTTTAAATTATGAACCACAAGAAACTTTTTTAGTTTTGGATGCTATGATGGGTCAAAATGTTATTGATCAAGTATCTATTTTTCAAAAAAATGTTTCTATAACTGGTGTTATTTTAACTAAATTAGATGGTTCTTCTAAAGGAGGATTAATTTTCACTATTAAACATTTATATAATATTGATATAAAATATATTGGTATTGGTGAAAATGTTGAAGATTTAATTTCTTTTGAAATAAAAAATTATATTTTAAGTTTTTTAAAAGATTTTTTTGAAATATCGAAAATTTAAATTAAAAAAAATATAAGGAGAATACAATTATTGTGGATTTTTTAAGTAATAGTTTTCAAAAAATTATTAATAAAATAAAAGGTATCAAACTTATTAAAGAAAAACATATTGAAGAGATAATGGAAGAAATTCGTTTATCTTTATTAAAAGCTGATGTTAATTATGAAGTGGTAGAAGAATTTAGTGCAAAAATTAAATCTAAAGCTTTAGGTCAAGAAATTTTAAAAAGTTTAAATCCAGATCAACAAGTTATTAAAATTTTAAATGATACTTTGGTTGAGATTTTAAATTCAAAAAATATTAATCTTAATTTTGCTAATAATAATGAAATAACAACTTTTATGTTGATAGGTTTACAAGGTAGTGGGAAAACAACTACTGCAGGTAAATTAGCCGTTTTAGCTCGTAAAAAGTTTCAAAAAAAAGTTTTATTGATTGCTTGTGATATTTATCGTCCAGGAGCTATTGAACAATTACAAGATATTGGTAATAAAATTAATATTAATGTTTTTTTTAAAAAAGATGTTACTGTGGAAAACATTATTTCTGAAGGTTTAAAATATGCATCATTAAATCAATATGATGTAGTTATTGTTGATACTGCTGGTACTTTAAGTATTAATAAAGTTATGATTCAAGAATTAAAAATGATTAAAAATTTATCTAATCCTTCAGAAATTTTGTTAGTTATTGATGTATTATTTGGTAAAGAGATTGTAAATGTTGCTAAAACTTTTAATGAAAAACTTCAAGTAACAGGTGTTATTTTAACAAAAATGGATGCTGATGTTAAAGGAGGTGCTGTTTTATCTGTTAAAGCTACTACTAAATTACCTATTAAATTGATGTCTTCTTCTGAAAAAAATGATGATTTAGAAGTTTTTGATGCTAAACGTATGGCTTCTAGACTTTTAGGCATGGGTGATATTTTAACAGTTATAGAAAAATTAACTGATAATATAGAACAAAAACAAGGTAAAAAAATGATAGATAGATTGTTAGAAGATGATTATAATTATTATGATTTTCAAAAACAATTAAAAATGTTAAAAAAAATTGGTTCTATCGGTAGCTTATTAAAGTTAATTCCTGGTTTATCTTCTAAATTTGGTAATTTAAATTTACAAGATTTTGAATTAAATAAATTTGAATCTATTATAAAAAGTATGACTAAAGAAGAAAAATTTAAAACTCATTTGATTTCTTCAAGTAGCCGTAGAAGAATGAGAATTGCTAAAGGTTCAGGCGTTAAACAAAAAGATGTTTTAAATTTAATTTCTTTATTAGAACAACAAAAAAAAATAGCTAAAAAAATGGGTAATTTTAAACAAAATAAAATAAATTTAGAACAAGATCCTAATTTTATTTTAGAAAAAATATTAAATCAAAATAAAGATAAATAAAAATTTATTAAAAAGTTTAAATTACAGGAGATTAAATGAAAAATTTAGTGCTAGTAGATGGCAATTCTTTGATGTTTAGGGTTTATTACGCTACAATTAATACTAATAATATAATTAAAAATAAAAAAGGTGTTTATACTAATGCTTTATTAGGTTTTATAAATATATTAGAAAAAATTATTGCCAAAAGTAAAGATTATATTTTTATTGCTTTCGATGCACATCATTTAACTAAAAGACATGAAATATATGCAGATTATAAAAAAGGTCGTCCAAAAACTCCTTTAAGTTTAATTAGTCAAATTCCATTAATTAAACAATATTTAGAACTTTCTGGTATTAAATATTATGAACAAAATGGTTATGAAGCTGATGATATTATTGGTACTTTAGCTAAAAAAGCTAGTAAAAAAAATATAAAAGTAGAAATTTTTTCAAGTGATAAAGACTTATTACAATTAGTTGATGATAATATTACTGTTTGTTTAATGAAAAAAGGAATTTCTCAAGTTGAATATTATAATCCGACTAGTTTGTTTTCTAAATATGGTTTGAATGAGTGTCAAATGATTGATTTTAAGAGTATGGTTGGTGATAACTCTGATAATATAAAAGGAGTTTTAGGTATCGGGCCTAAAACAGCTACTAAACTATTACAAAAATTTTCTAATTTAGAAAATATTTTTTCTTCTTTAAATATTATTAAACCTACTATTAAAAATAAATTAATATTATTTAAAGAAAAAGTTTTTTTTAATCGTTTATTATTAACTATTGATTTATCAGTTCCCTTACCTTTTAATTTATTAGATACTAAGATAAAAGATATTGATTTTAAAGAATTAATAACTTTTTATAAAGAAATGGAATTAGAAATATTAATTTTTAAATTACAAAAAAAATATATTCGAGATAATATAATTTAAATTCAATATTTTTAAAAAAATTATTATTTAGGTTAAAGGAAAATGCCAGAATTACCAGAAGTAGAAGTTGTTGTTAGATCTTTAAAAAAAAAATTAATAGATAAAAAAATCATTAATATAAAAGTTTTCTATGAGCCTATTGTTGGTAAATTAGATATTTTTAAAAAAATTTTAAATCAAAAATTTTTAAATTTAACTAGAAAAGGTAAATATTTGATTTTTTTCTTTAGTAATGAATTAGTTTTAGTGGGACATTTAAGAATGGAAGGTAAACTTTATTTTAAACCTTCTAATGAAATTATTACAAAACACGAACATTTTGTTTTATTTTTGGAAAATAATATTTCTTTGAGATTTCAAGATACTCGTAAATTTGGTCGTTTTATAGTTTATGATCAGAAAAATTATTTAAAATATAGTAAATTAGATCAGTTAGCTTTAGAACCATTTGAATTTTCAACTTTTGATTTTTATCAAATTTTAAAAAATAAAAAGAAATCTATTAAGAATAGTTTATTAGATCAAAAAATAATTGCAGGATTAGGTAATATTTACGCAAATGAAGTTTTATTTTTATCAAAAATTCATCCAGCTAATCGTTCTTGTGATATAACTTTTGAACAAACAGAAAAAATTTTAAAGCATGCTAAACAAATTTTTAAAAAATCTATTTTATTTGGTGGAACAAGTATAAACACATTTGATGCTTTAGGCATTCAAGGCTCTTTTCAAAAAAAACTTTTAGTGCATGGTAAAGAAAAACAAGCATGTTTAGTTTGTTATAGGCCGATTATTAAAATTAAATTAGGAGGACGTGGGACTTATTTTTGTTCTAATTGTCAAATTAAAATTTAATTAATGTAAAAGGGGTGATGTACTAATGTTGTCATTAAATAAATCTTTTAAAATTAAAAATAATATTAATTTATCTTCTAAAGATTACCAAGTTTTAAATTTATTATATAATCCTTTAATTGGCTTAGAAGCGATCGGACTTTATCAAACATTTTATTCTTTGTCTTTAAAACAGAGTGTAGAATTTTTTAAAAATTATCAATATTTATTTTTATTTGATTTATTAAATATTCGCGAAAATTATTTTTTAGAATTAAGTCATAAATTAGAAGCTTTTGGATTATTAAGCACTTACATAAATAATGAAGAAATAGTTTATGTTTTAAATTCTCCATTAGAATATCAATGTTTTTTACAAGATCCTATTTTAGGAGAATTTTTATTAAGTGAAATAGGTATTAAAGTTTATACTTTATTGGTTAATTTTTTTCAAGTGGAAGAAATTAACACTAAGGAATATAAAAATATTAGTAAAAAATTTCAAGATCTTTATGAATTTAAAAAAACAAATTTAAAAGAAGAATATATGGTTTTTAAAAATAAAAAAAATTCAGTTCAAAATTTTTTCGAAAGTGATTTTGATTATGAAATTTTTTTAGATTTTTTACCAGAACGTTGTAAAAAACCTATTTTAGTAGAATGGAATACTATTGATTATTTAAAAAAGTTAAGTTTTATTTACGGTTTGACTCCTAGGGCTTTAGCTGAACTTTATGTTTTAACTTTTAAAAATAATGATAAAAATGTTGTAAATTTAAATATGTTAAGGATTAATTTAAATAAAAAAAATTATCAAAAATATTCTAATACTAAAAATATTTTTTATAAAAAACATAATAATGATGAAGAAGAAATGATTAATTTTTTAAAAAATGTTTCGCCTCAAAGAATTATTAAAAAATATTGTCAAAATAATTATCGTTCTAGTGTTAGTGAAACAGTTTTTAGTTTAATAGAGAGAAATAATGTTGAAACAGGAATGATTAATGCTTTATTAATATATATTTTAAAATTTAAAGAAGGAATTTTGCCAACTGTTAATTATTTGGAAACAGTTTTGAAAAATTGGTTTAAGCAAGGTATTATTTCTACTGAGGATGCTTATGATTTTTTAATTGAAGATGAAAAAAATATTAAAAAAGTTAAAAAATATGAAAAACATAAACCAGATTGGTTAAAAGATGTACAAAAAGAATTATCTTTAGAAGATGATAAATCCAAAAATTCAAATTATAAGGAAAATTAAATTATGTCTTTTTTAGAAAAATTAAGAAGAGTTATTTCCGAAGATGAAGAAACTAAAAAATTAAAAGTTCATGACAATGATGTCATTTTAGTATATAATTATATTCAAAGTAAAAAACAAAAAAATATTTTTGGAAGTCGTTTAATTTTAAAAACTAAACCTTTTTTTCATACTGTCACTGTATCTACTAAACAAACACGTAAAATTGAATTTGAAAAAAAATTAGAACAACAACATAATTGGTTTAATTATGATTTAAATTTTGATGATATTTCTTTAGAAAATTTTAAAATTAACGAATCTAAAAAAGAAATTTTAGTAAAAGATTTTAAAAAAATTTCAAATAATTTTATATTAAATAATAAGGGTTTTTTTTTACATGGACCTTTTAACACTGGTAAAACATATTTTTTAAAAATTATTGCTAAAGAATTAATTAAACAACAAATTCCTTTTATCTTTGTTCTTATGTCTGATTTAGTTAGACAATTTAAAATTATTTCGTGGCATAATGAAGTTTTAGAGAATAAATTAAATTATTTAAAAAAAGTACCTTATTTATTTTTAGATGATTTAGGAACTGAACAAATGAATCCTAATTTTCGTGATGATATTTTATTTTCTTTATTAAATTATCGTTTAGAAAATAAAAAACCATTATTTATTAGTAGTAATATGAAATTAAATGATTTAGTTGAACATTTTAAATTTCAAGAATTTAATAGTGATGTTAAGGCGAATAAAATTGTTGTTAGAATTTATAAATTAACTAAATCTTATTCATTTAAGGAACTTTTTATTTAAAAAAATTTTATTTTTTTAATTTTTAGTTATTTACAAATTAAATTCAAATATAATTTTATATATTAATTTAAATATTAAAAAGTTAATATTTAATGATAAAATAAAAATATATATAATTTAATTTTAAATTATATATATTTTTTTTATTTATCATTTTTATTTATATTTATATATTTTATATTAGTAAATATTATTAAAATTTTAAATTTATTTTTATATTAATTTACATTATTTTAAAATTATAGTAAAATTTATATTAATATTATTTTTATGTTTTATGTAAAAAATATTAACAAAGTATAATATTAAATTATAAAAAAATAATTTTTTTATGATTATGAGTGATATTAAATAATGTTAATTAATATTTGTTAAAATTTTTTACATAAAAATTATAAAATTTAATAATTTTTTAAAATAATAATTAAAAATAGAAAATGATGGGGTGAATATTAAATTATATGTTATGGAATGATTATTTATCTAAAATTAAAAATAATAAGTTTTTAATTATAATTATTTTATTATTATTTTTATTTTTTGGAATGGTTTTTTATTATTTATTTTTTAAGTCTAAATCTATTGTTGGTAAAGAATTAATTATTAAACAAAAAGAAATTGTTAATAATGTTGATTATCAAGTAGACCATAACTTATATGATGAACGTATGTATGATTTCATACACGAAGGTTTAACAGTATATAATTATAATGATAATATCAATATATATGAACCACAAAAATTTGTTTCAAGTTATGAAGCTATTAAACAAGATGGAGATATTATTGTTGGATATAAGTTTATTTTAAAACCTAATATTAAATTTCATAATGGTAAATATTTAAAACCTTCTGATATTGTGTTCACTTTTAAAAGAGGTCTTGAAAAAAAACCAAATGATTCTGTATTAAGCAAATTAAATATTGATAAAATTTCTAAAACATGTGATAATAATAATAATACAATTGAAATTTATTATAAAGACGATATTGATACATCAAATATGTTTTTGGAATTAAGTCGAATTTATATTTTAAACCAAGAAGCATTTGAAGAAAATAATATACAGAACCAAAATATGGGTTATAAGATAGGTTTAGGTTATTTTTATCTTAAAGAATTTAAAGAAAATGACAACGATGATGTTGTTTTGGTACGCTTTAATGATTTTTATGATAAAACAATTCAAAATAATTTTGAAAAAATTATTTTTAAAAAAATTGAAGATGAAACAATGGCAATTCAATCACTAAATAATACTGCAGATAATACAATCTTGTTGGATATGAACAATATGAATATTCAACCTCAACAACTAAATGATAAAATTAAAAAAATACCAATTCATAATTATTCATTACGTTTTTTTATGTTAAACTGTAATACTACAAAAGAAAATGTTAGAAAATTAATTGCTCAAAGTTTAGATATGGATAAAATTTTGAGTGAATTAGAAATAAAATCAGAAGATTATTCCATACCTAAAAGTTTTATTTATCATTCAGAATTTTTAGGATATGAAGAAAATCCAAAATTTTCTTTAAGAGATTCACAAGAGGAATCATCACTTACAAAACAAAAAGTTGCGAGTTTAAACTCGGAAGATAAAATACTGAAAATTTTAAGACCTAATTATAGTGGCGTTACAAAAAGAATTATCGAAAAAATAATTTTAGCTTTAAAAAATATTGGTTTTCAAGTAGAAGATGAAGTATCACCAGATTTTAATTTAATGATTAAAAAATGCAGTAAACCAGATTCTAAACATAATATTTGTTTTTTTGCTAATTCTTTTGATAATTTCGATATTTCTAGTGACATAAGATATTATTTTTACGTTTCTGATTTAAATTCAGAAGACACAAATAAAATATCTTTTTTTCAAGATGATGAATTTAAAAAATTAATAGAAAATATAGATAAAATAGATCGAAATCATTCTAAAAAAGAGAGACTAAAAAAAATAGGACAAATATTAAATCAAAAAATACCTGTTTTTCCTATAAACGTAGATAAAATGGGAGTAAATATAATGTTAATGAATAAAAATATTCAAGGTATTAAAACTCATTGTAACTTTATAAATTTTAAAAACGCTTTCATTACATAAAACTTAATTAATTATTAAAACACAAATTATTAAAATTTAATAATTTGTGTTTTTATGATATAAATAAAAACAATAAATATATAAAAATAAATAGTAATTAGGTGTTAATTAATGAATTTTAAATATATTTTAAAAAAAATATTATATTCATTTATAATTTTTATTTCTATTTGTGTTATTATTTTTTTAATGTTAAAATTAATGCCAACTGATCCAGTAGATATTATTTTAGGAAATAAAACTTCTGAATCAAATAAAATGAATTTAAGAAAAAAATTAGGATTAGATAAACCTGTTTTAATACAACTAAAAGATTATTTAATTAAAATTTTAACTAAATTTGATTTTGGTGAATCTTATCATGGTGATAAACAATCAGCTTTATCATTATTTTTAAAAAAAATTAAACAAACTTTAAAGTTATCTTTTTTGAGTGTTTTTTTTGCATCTTTTATAGGAATTTTTTTAGGAATTAAAGCAGCGATTTATCAATATACAAAAATAGATTATTTTATTATTTTTTTTTCCGTTATAATGATTTCTTTACCAACCTTTCTTATTGGTTTTTTATTAAAATCAATATTTGGAGTTTATTTAGGTTGGTTTCCTTTGACTGGTTTTAATAATATTTCAGAAATGATTTTGCCTGTTATGACAATTTCTTTATCATTAAGTGGTTCTATTTTGAGGATTACAAGAATCAATATGATTAAGACTTTGGAACAACCTTATATTGTAACAGCTTATGCTAAAGGTTTAAATAAAAATACTATTATTTATAAGCATGCTTTAAAGAACGCATCCGTGCCTATTATTTCTTATATTGCTTTAAGTTTTAGTTTCTTAATTAGTGGTTCGGTAATTACTGAAAAAATTTTTAGTATTCGCGGAGTAGGTAGTTTAATAGTTGAACATTTTCAACAAAATGATTTGTTTGTAGTTTCATGTTGTGTTATTTTACTTTCTTTACTTGTTATATGTGTAAATATAATTTTAGAAATTATTTGTTCTTTTTTAGATCCTAAATTAAAATTACAATAGAAAAGATTATGATTAAATATATGTTAAAAAAAATAAAAAATAAATTTAAAATTTTTTTAAAAAATAAAGCAGCTTTTATTAGTTTTATTTTTTTAGTTTTTTTAATTTTAATTAGTTTTGGATTACCTTTGTTTAATATTTTACATAATCCTCTAGAAGATAAATTTTCTCCTTTTTTGCCAATTAGCATTAAACACTTTATGGGAACAGATGCAATAGGTCGAGATTTATTTAGTAGAATAATTGCTGGTTCTAAAAATTCTTTTACAATAGCTTTTTTTTCTGTTACGATTAGTTTATTTTTTGGAAGTTTTTTAGGAATTATAGCTGGTTATTTTCGTGGTATTTTTGATTATATAATTAATTTTTTTTGTGATATTTTGATTGTTTTTCCAAGTATTGTTATTGTTATTTTATTTTTAATGTTTTTTAAAAATGGTTTTGGTCAATTGATTACAATTTTAAGTATATTCAATATCGTATCTTTTATTAGGGTAGTAAGAAATAATACTTTGAAAATATGCAAAAATGACTTTATAAAAGCATCTAAAGCTTTAGGAGCAAGTAACAGTAGAATTATTTTTAAACATATTTTACCCGGAATTATTCCAAATTTAATGATTGTTATTAGCAACAGTATGTCTTCTGTTATTTTATCTGTTGCTGGTTTAGGTTATTTAGGATTAGGTTTAGATAGTAGTATTCCTGAATGGGGTTATATTTTAAGTAACGGTCAAGAATATATTCATCTTTATCCTTATTTAGTTTTTTTTCCAGCTGTTATGATTTTAATTACTAGTTTATCTTTTAATTTAATAGGAGATGGTTTGACTGATATTTTTGATCCTAAAAAACAAAATATTTAAAGAAAGTTTGGTTTATATGATTTTATTAAAAACTCAAAATTTACAAAAAAAATTTGTTGTTAAAAAATCTTTTTTATCTAAAAATAATACTTTTTTAACAGTTAATAGAAATATTAATTTAAATATTTTTACTAGAGAAACTTTAGGAATTGTTGGAGAATCAGGTTCTGGTAAATCTACTTTAGGTAAAGTAATTTTACAGTTATCTAAATTAAATAAAGGAAATATTTTTTATTATGGTTTAACTTTAGATGATTTTACACCTTATTATGTAAAAAAAATAATTTATCAATTGCCTAAAATAAATTTAAATTTACAAGATTTTTCTCAACAAGAATTATATGTTAAAGATACTAAAAATCATCAATTTTTAAAATTATTAGGTATTTTATGTTTATCTTCTGAATTATTAGAAATTAAAAAATTGTTGTTATTCAAAATAAAAATTCAAAAACAAAGAAATAATTTTAACAAAAAACGGTTAAATCAAGAATTAAAAAATATTGAAAAACAACTTCAACAAAAAAAAGATATTCTTAAAAACCATACTTTATTTAATTTATATGAATCTTTTGTTGAAAAAGGTATTGACTTAACACTTTTAAATGAAAATGAAAAAAGATTTTTAAGAAAAGATTTACAAATTATTTTTCAAGATTCTTTTTCTTCTTTAAGTCCTTATTTGACTATTGGTGATATTATTGGCGAAGGTTTATTAATTCATCGTATTGTTATTAATAAAAAAGATCCTTTTTATCAAAAAAATATTTTAGAAATGATGCAAAAGTGTGGTATAAATAAAAATTTTTATCATCGTTATGCTTATGAATTAAGTGGTGGTCAAAGACAAAGAATTAATATTGCTCGTTCTTTGATTTTAAAACCTAAGTTTGTTATTTGTGATGAAGCAGTTTCATCTTTAGATGTTACTTTACAATCTCAAATTTTAGATTTATTGAATTCATTAAAACAAAATTATAATTTAACTTATTTATTTATTACCCATGATTTAGGAGTTGCGCATTATATTTGTGATAGAATTGTTGTAATGTATTTAGGTCGTTTTTTAGAAATGGCAAGTTCAGAAGAAATTTTTAAAAATCCCTTACATCCTTATACTCAAAAATTAATTAATTCAATCCCTTCTTTAGAAAATCAATATTTTATATCAAATAGAAATGTATTAAAAAATACAAAACAAAATTATATTTTTTCTAATGATTTTTTAAAAGATAATGATTGGTATGAAATTAAGCCTAATCATTTTATTGCTTGTACATTGAAAAGATAAAGGAAAATTTAAAATGATTTTATTAAAAGTTAATGATTTACATACTTATTTTAACACTAATAAAAAAATAATTAAAGCAGTAAGAGGAGTTTCTTTTACTTTAGAAAAAGGTAAAACTTTAGGTATTTTAGGAGAATCTGGTTCAGGTAAAAGTCAAACAGCTATGTCTATTTTAAAATTATTTACTAAAAATCAAAAAATTTATCAAGGCGAAATTATTTTTAATAATCAAATAATTTCTGAATTTTCAGAAAAACAAATGCAAAAAATTAGAGGTAAAGAAATAGCTATTATTTTTCAAGATCCAGTTATTAGTTTAAATCCTAGTTTTAAAATTAAAAATCAGATTATAGAAATTTTAATTTGTCATCAATTAATAACAATTGAAGAAGCTTTAAAAAAAACTTTAGAAATTTTAAAAAAATTGAAAATTAATGATCCTGAACGTGTTATGGAGTTATATCCACACCAATTATCTGGCGGTATGTGTCAAAGAATTATGATAGCTATGGCTTTAGTTTGTGAACCTAAAATTTTAATTTCTGATGAATCTACAACTGCTTTAGATGTTATTGTACAAAAAGAAATTTTAAGTTTGATGAAAATTATGCAAAAAAAACATCAAACATCTATTTTATTTATTACTCATGATTTGGGAGTTGTTTCAGAAATATCAGATGATGTTATTGTTATGTATAAAGGAAAAATTGTTGAAAAAGCAGATATTAAAGAAATTTTTAACAATCCTTTACATCCTTATACAAAATCTTTACTAGCTAATTTTTTAAAAACTGGTTGTTTAAATTATAATAATAATATTGATATTGATTTTTTTAGTGCCGAAAATAAAGTTTTTGATTTTTTTAATTTTAAAAATTATAAAAAAGTTGATCCAGATTTTTTTGAAGTAAATAAAAATCATTTTATTTTGTGTAATTTAAAAAAATAATTATTTTTTTAAATATAAAATAAAGGAAAATAAAAAAATTATGAAAACAGAAATTAAAATTAAACAAAATTCTAAAGAATGGCATGAACATCGTAAAAATTATATCAATGCTTCTGAAGTTGCTAGTTTGATGGGTTTGAATCCTTTCGAAAGTAAAGAAGAATTAATTAAAAAAAAGATTTTTAAAATAAAATTTAAAACTAATGATTCTATTGAACATGGTAAAAAAACTGAAAAAAAAGCTAATTTATTTTTTAGTTTAAAAATGAAAAAAAATTATGTACCAACTGTTTTTATTAATGATATTTTTTCTGCTTCTTTAGATGGTTATCATAAGGAATCTAATAGTTTATTGGAAATTAAATGTCCTATTAATAAAGAAAGTAAATCTTGGGAAGGTTTTTTTAAAAAAGATATTATCCCTATTTATTATTGGGCTCAAGTTCAATGTCAAATTTTTTGTAGTGAATGTGATAAAGCTTATTTTTTGGTTTATTTTAATGATGATGAATATAAATTTATTGAAGTAATAAAAGATGATAAATTTATTCAAAAAATGATTTTCGAATCTAAACTATATAAAGTTGAAATTGATCGTATTTTAATAGATTTTGAAAATAAATAAAAAATATACATATTATGAACTAAGAAAATTACATTATTATTAGAAATAACAATAATAAATTAACAAAATTATTTATTAATTTTTTCTAATTTATTATTGATTAATTTTTAAGTTTTATTTATTTTCTAATAATATTTATTTAGATTTTTAAAATTTTTATTTTTTACGTTTATTTAATATGAATATTAAATAAACGTAAAAATGTAGTAAATAATTTCTGTTTATCTTTAATTATTTTATATTTATTTTTTATTTTTTATTGTTATTAAAATTAATTTTTTTAAAATTTTAATTTTTTTTATTAATATTCATTATAATTTTTAAAAATTAATTTTAATTATTGTAATTATTTTAAAATTTTATGTTTTTATTGATAATGATTTTTTTGATTTTTAATCATTATTATTTTAATATTTTATTTTTAAAAAATGATTACTAAAAATATTTCAAATTTTAAATAATAATAATATTTTTTAATCACATTAGTAGGAAGAAAATTAATTAATTTTTTTTTTAAAATAATTAAAATATAATAAAAATTTATATTTTTTTATTTCTACAATAAAAAAAGAACGTTATAAAAACGTTCTAATTAAATAAAATATTTACTTTTTATCTTTTTTAATATTAATTTATTAAATATTTTTAACTATATTCAAATTTTAAAGTAATATTAAATTTATTATTTGCTAGAATAAAATGTTTATTTGTTGTATTTGGATCGGAATTTTTATAATCTTCATTTTTTTCTAATAACTCGAATACAATATTGTCATTTGTAAATTTAATTTTATAATTTAATATTAAATATATTTTGTCATTTTTGTTATTATTAATATTTTCAAAAAAATTTTTTTTATTTTCGAAAATATGCGAAATTTCAAAATTTTCTTTTGACAAAATATTATTATTATCATTATCAAAATTTAACCAATTTTCTTGTTTATCAATATTGTTGATTATTATCTTTATATTTGTTTTTTCTTTTGCCGTTATTTTAGGATGTAAAGAAATTTCATATTCATTTTTAATTATATCTTTTTCTAATGAAAAAATTTTTTCTGGGACAAAAATATTTTTAGCTATTTGTCTTTTTATAATTTTATCTTTAATTAAAAATTTTTCTGATGTATTAACTTCTTGTTGTTTTTTATGAAATTTTTTTAATTCTTCTTTAAGATTTTTGTCTTTAGAATTAAAATGTTCTGAATTTGTTTTTTTTATTGTAATAACATTTGAATTATTAATTTTTTTTAATTCATTTTCTTCAGCAATATTAATAGTATTTAAATCTTTTATTTCTAAACTTAAAATTTCTTCTTTTTTAGCTTCTAAATGATTAGGTAGTAAGTTATTAATATTATTATTTGCTTCTGTTTGGCTTTCTTTTGGCTCTATTTCAGAAGTATTGTTATTGGTTGATGTTGTTGCTATTACTAAAAGACCAGTACTTATTAAAAATAAAATTAAAATTAATAGAATTGTAAATGTAATTATATATTTTTTTTTATTTTTATTTATTTTTCAATTCCTTCTTTCTTTAATTTTTATAAATTTAAATTTTAGATTTTTATTATTTATAATATTTTTAAAAATAAATTATAAAAAATAATGATTTGTTTTTTAATTAATATAATATTTTAATTTTTGTTGTATGATGTAATATGGGATTTGTTATATTTTAATAATATTACTACTTAATTACTATAACATAGTATTTTTATTTTTTAAATAATTTTTATAATATTTAAAAAAATTACTATGATTAAATTATGTTATAATAAAAAATGAATTTAATTAAAATAAAAAAATATTATGTTTTTTTATTTTAATTAAATTCATTAATGATTTTTAAAAGTAATTTTAATATAAATAATGTGAAATTAATTAATATAAATTTTCAAAAATAAAATATTTAACTATTTTATTATTTAAAAAATAAATTTATATTAATATTTATAATTATTTTTAGGACGTGATTGATTATTTGAATAAACTAATAACCCCTTCAGATTTTATTTTAAATTTTAAGTTAAAACAAAATAATATAAAAAAATTTATTGATTTAATAAAACAAAAGCCTAAAAAATACGAAAATTATATATTAACTGAAATTAAAAATTTAGAACAACAAAAAGATGTTATGCTTTCTGGAAAAATAGTAACTCTTCCAAAATTACTCAAAAAAAAAGTTTTTCGTATTCATTTTAAAATTTTTTTAGAAAATAATATTTTAATTGAAGTAGTAGTTTTTAACCATTTATATTTACTTGATATATTAAAGATAAATCAAATTATTATAGTTAAAGGTAAATATTATAATGATAAAAAGACTATAATAGCTAGTTTGATAAGTACTAATTTAAAAATTGATTTTAATATCCAGCCTATTTATAATTTAAAAGATATTTCAGATAAAAATGTAACTAAAATTATTAAATATATATTAAATAAGTATCCCAAATTAATTAAAGAAAATTTACCTTTAAAAATAATAAAAAAATATAATTTAATGACACGACAAGAAGCTTTTAAAAATTTACATTTACCAGAAAATAATCAAAAATTAAAATTAGCTTTACAAAGATTAAAATATGAAGAAGCTTTTATAATTAATAAAAAATTGTTTCAAATTAAAAAAAATTTACCATCTAAAGAACCTTTAAAATATAATATTCAATTAGTAAAAAAAATTATAACTACTATTCCTTTTGAGTTAACTTTAACTCAAAAAAAAACTATTAATTCTATTTATAAAGATTTTAAAAAAAAACATCAAGTTGAAAGGTTAATTCAAGGTGATGTAGGTTCTGGAAAAACTATTATAGCTTTTTTATCTGCTTTTGGAGTAATTACTGCTAATAAACAAGTTTTAATGATGGCTCCAACAGAAATTTTAGCACAACAACATTATCGTAATTTTAAAAAAATGTTTCCAGAAGTAAAATCAGTTATTTTAACTTCTAAAAATAAAAAAAGAGAAATTTTAAAAAAACAAATTAAAAATAATGAAATTCAAATGATTATTGGAACTCATATTTTGGCTAATATAGATTTTTTTTCTTTAGGTTTGGTTATTATTGATGAACAACATAAATTTGGTTTAGAAATTAAACAAAAAACTATTGTTCAAAATCAAACAGCAGATATTATTTATTTAACAGCTACTCCCATTCCTAAAACTTTAGCTTTAACTTATTTAGAAAATATTGAAGTTTCTTTTGTAGAGAAAAATGAAATGTTAAATAAAAAAGTTATTACTAAACAAATAAAAAAAAGTCAAATGTTAGAAGTTTTAAAAAAAAATCAAAAAAATAACTTAAAAACTTATATAGTAGTGCCAGCAATTAAAGATAATAAAAAAAATTTTAACATTGTAAAAATAACTGATTATTTAGAAAAAGCTAATATTGATAATTTATATATTTTACACGGCAAACAAAATAAAGAAAAACAAGAAAAATTAATTAAAGATTTTATTAATAACAAAAACGGTATACTTTTATCTACTACTATTATAGAAGTTGGTATTGATATTCAAAATGTTAATACTATTATTATTTTAGGTGCTAATTATTTTGGTTTAAGTCAATTACATCAATTAAGAGGCAGAGTTGGGCGTGGATATAAACAAGGATATTGTTTTTTAATTGCTGAAAAAGAAAATGATCGTTTGAAAATTTTACAAAAAGAACATGATGGTTTTGTATTAAGTAATTATGATTTAAAAAAAAGAGGACCAGGAGAATTTTTAGGTTTTAAACAAAGTGGTTATTTTAAAAATAGATTTTTAAGATTACCTCAAGATTTTAAAATTTTAAAACAAACTAAAAAAGATATAGAAGATTTATAATAATTATAAAATATAAAAATATTATTAATGAATTATTTTAATTAAAAATTTAATAAAAGAGGTAAATATTTTATGATGACTCGATTAGCTATTGATGTCATGGGTGGAGATTTTGCACCAACTGAAATAATTAAAGGTACAATTATGGCCCTATCGACAACTTCTAATTTAGAAGTTACTTTATATGGAAATAGAAACATAATCAATGTTTTATTAAAAGAAAATATAAGTAATAAGTTTTTTATAAATATTACAAAAAAAATAAAAATAGTTCATACTGATAATTTTTTAAGTATGGATGTGCAAAATTTAAGAGAACAATTAAGAATTAAACCTGATGCTTCTATGTTTTTAGCTTTAAAGGATGCTAATGATAATAAGGTAGATGGAGTTATTACTGCTGGTCCCTCTCAAGCTTTAGTTTTAGCTTGTCATTTATTTATTAAAAAATTTGATTTTATGAAAAGAATTGCTTTTTCTCCTATTTATAATTCTTTTGATAATAAAACACGTATTTTATTAGATGCAGGTGCTAATATTGATTTAAAACCAGAAAATTTATTATCGTTTGCTATTTGTGCTACTGTTATATCTAAAGAATTATTAGATATTAAAAATCCAGAGATAAAGTTACTTAATATAGGTTCTGAAAGTTCTAAAGGAAGATTTTTAGAATTACAAACTTATAAATTACTTAGTGAAGAAAAAAAAATTAATTTTGGTGGTAACGAAGAACCACAAAATTTATTAACTACTACAGCTGATATTTTATTAAGTGATGGTTTTACTGCTAATATTGTTTTAAAAACTTATAAAGGTACTGTTTATAATTTAAGTAAGGCTTTTAAAAAAATTTTGACTGATGGTTTTTTTGTTAAAATTATTAGTAAATTATTTTTTGGTAAACGAATTAAAAATATGAAAAAAAAAATCGATCCTAATGAAGTTGGTGGAGCTATGATTTTAGGTTTAAAAAAGATTATAATTAAAGCTCATGGTTCTTCTGTAGCTTATGCTTTTTGTAAAGCTATTTTGCAAGGTAAAAAATTAATAGAAGTTGATGTTGTTGATAAAACATCGAAATATTTTGATTATGATAAGAAATGAAATGTTATTGACATTAATTAAAAAATTAAAAATTAAACCTAAGCAAATATCTTTATATAAAATGTCTATTACTCATAGTTCTTATGCGAACGAAAATAAATTAAAAAAAAAAGATAATGAAAGATTAGAATTTTTAGGTGATTCTGTTATTAATCTTTTAATGGCAGATTATTTATATACAAAAAAAGACAAAGAAAATGAAGGTTTTATGAGTAAAAAAAGAGCTCAATCTGTTTGTGAAGATTCTTTAGTTATTTATGCTAAAAGTATTCAACTTCAAAATTATATTTTACTTGGTAAAGGAGAAAAAAATAAAAATATTAATAATTCTATTTTGGCAGATGCCTTCGAAGCTTTATTTGGCGCTATTTATTTAGATTTAGGTTATTATATAGCTAAAAAGGTATTTCGTTTGATTGTAATTCCTCATTTATCAAAGATTATTGATAATATTGATTTTAAAACTCAATTACAAGAATTAGTTCAAAGTCGAAAAAAAACAATTAGTTATTTTATTACTGAAGAAAAAGGATTTGATCATTCTAAAGAATTTATAGCAGAAATTTTTTTAGAAAAAAAATCTGTCGGACATGGTTCAGGAAAAACTAAAAAATCTGCTGAACAAGATGCAGCTAGATATGTTTTTAATAAATTATCTAAAGGAGAAAAAAATGATTAAAAAACTTTATGAAGAAGGTAATTTATTAATTGAAAATATTTTAATTAAAGAATATAATAAATTAAAATTAAGTATTAAAGAATTAACAGTTTTACTTTTTTTATTTAATTCTTATAAAGAAAAAACTTTTTCTTCATCAGGATTAGCAAAAAAAATTGGTTTTTCTAAAAATGAATTAGAAGAAATTTTAGAACAATTAATAAAAAAAAATTTTTTTCATTTATTTTCGCAAACTAAAGGAAATAAAATTATTGAAGTTTTTAGTTTAGATAAAACTTTTGATAAAATAAAACAACTTTATTTAAACGAAGAAAATAAAAAAATATTTGAAAAACAAAAAACTCAATTATCAGAAACAATTGAAATTTTAGAACAATTTAAAGGTAATTGTTTAACTTATTATGAGTTAGAAATTATCAAAGATTGGTACCAAAATAAAAAATATGATCATTATAAGATTTTAGAAAATATTAAACAAGCTAAAAAATTAAATAGATTATCTGTTAATTATATAGAAAAATTATTGAATCAAGAAGATTTTTTAAATTTAGAACAAAATGATAAAGCTGATCAAATTTTAGATAAAATTTTTAAAAAAATTAAATAAAAAATGTAATATTTATTTGATTTTTTTAAAAATTAAATTTATATTATTATTTTATGTTATAATAATCAGTGTATTAAATTAACAATGATTTATTAATTAGATTATTATAATTTAATATAAAAAATATTCAAAGAGGAGAAAAAAAATAATGGAAACAAACCAACAAAAAATGCTTATAGTAGTTGGGTCAATTTTTGGTGTTTTAGTTTTATATTTTGTTTTAGCTTGGTCTATGAGTTTTTGGCCTTTTTCTGTAGAATTAAATAAACAAGAAATTTTTTCAAGTGAGTTGAATTTAACATTAGATTCAAATTCATTAGGAGAAAATGTTTTTACAAAAGTTGTTGCAGAAAGAAAAAAAAATTTACAAGAACAAGTAACTAAAAAAGTTGAATCATTTATAACATCTGCTAACAAATTATTAACAACAGAACCTGATGCACAAGATAAAAAAACCCTGTTTAACCAAGCAAAAGAATCATTAGGGAAAATTAAAACAGCAAATAAAACATTAACAGATTATAATGAAGAATTTTTTGCAGAAAGTTCAAAAACAGCATCAACAGCAACCTTAAAAACAGATATTAAAAAAGTTGCAGACGAAATTGTAATATTTAAAGAAAATATAAAAAATGCTTTTAATTTAAATTAATTTCAATTTTAATATTAAATAAAAAAATACTAATCTAATTATCATATATTTATTAAAAAATAAATATATATTTTTTTAGTTAGTATTTTTTTATTTAATATTAAAATGTTTTAGTTGTAATGATGGTTTTAATAAAATTTTTAAACAAAGGATGCGGTCTTAAAGGTCTTGATAAAAATTCAGGATGAAATTGTACTCCGATAAACCATATATGATTTTTTAATTCAATAATTTCGGGTAAATTTTCTTTATTATAAAAACCAGATATTATAAAATTTTTATTTTTTTCAAATAATTTAATATACTTAGAATTCATTTCATAACGATGTCTATGTCTTTCATAAATTATTTCATTTTTATAAATATTAAAAATTTTGCTATTAAGTTTTAAATTACATTTGTATAAACCTAATCTTAAAGTTCCTCCTAAATTTAAATTATCTATTTTAGGTTTAATAACTGGAAAAGAAGTTTTTTCATTAATTTCTGTAGAATCAGCATCTTTTAAATTTAAAACATTTCTGGCGTATTCAATAACTGCTAATTGCATTCCTAAACATATTCCAAAAAAAGGAATGTTATTTTCTCTAGCATATTTTATAGCTATTAATTTACCATTAGTGGCTCTAGAACCAAAACCACCAGGAACTAAAATACCATCACATTTTTCTAAAATTATTTGTACATTTTTTTTATTTATATTTTCTGAATTAATCCATTTAATGTTAATTTTTACATCGTAAAAATAACCAGCATGTTTTAATGCTTCTACAATTGATAAATAAGCATCTTGTAATTGAACATATTTTCCCACTAATCCAATATTTATGTTTTTTTTTAAATTTTGAATACGTAAGATTAGTTTTTGCCAACAAGATAAATCTAAATAAATTATTTTTTTTTCTAATTGAAAATGTTTTAAAATAAAATTATCAATACCTTGATTAGATAAATTAATAATCATTTGATATAAAATATTTACATCTAAACTTTCGAAAATTGCTTCTTTTTCTACATCACATAAAGAAGAAATTTTTTTTTTGATATTTTCTGAAATAGAACTATGACTTCTTAAAATTAAAATTTGCGCTTGAATTCCTAATGATCTTAATTCTTTAATACTGTGTTGTGTAGGTTTTGTTTTAATTTCCTTAATCGAAGGTAAATAAGGAATTAAAGTATTGTGAATATATAAAACATTATGATAACCGCAATCATAACGCATTTGTCTAATTGCTTCTAAAAAAGGTAAAGATTCTATGTCTCCGACAGTTCCTCCAACTTCCACAATTAATATGTCTGCTTTAGAAAATTCAGCTGCTTTAAATAATCTTTTTTTTATTTCATCAGTAATATGGGGGATAACTTGAACGGTATTTCCTAAATATTCCCCCTTTCTTTCTTTATTTATAATTTCTTTATAAATTTTACCTGTAGTAATGCTTGATTCTTTAGATAAATTTTCATCTAAAAATCTTTCATAATGCCCTAAATCTAAATCTGTTTCAGAACCATCATTTGTTACAAAAACTTCGCCATGTTGATAAGGACTCATTGTCCCTGGATCAATATTAATATAAGGATCGAATTTTTGAATAAAAATTTTTAAACCCCTATTTTTTAAAATTTGACCAATCGAAGCTGCTGTAATACCTTTTCCTAAACTAGAAATTACTCCACCAGTAATGAAAATAAATTTAGTATTATTGCTTTTTAAATTTTTCATTTTCTTTCTCTTTTTTTTCCAATAGCTTCACCTATATTTATTTTAGTTTCACATTTATTTAATGTATTTTTAAAAAAAATATCATCAAATTTAACTATATTTTTTTTAATTAATAAAATAATAGTGGAACCACCGAAAGCAAAAAATCCTTTTTCTTGTCCTTTTTTAAAAGATTTGTAATTATGATTGAAAATTTTTCCAACAAATAAACCACCTACTTCTATTTGTATAATTTTTCCAAAATTTTTTGTAAATAAAATGTTATATTCTCTATAGTTTTCACAAAAAACGTTAAATTTTTTGAAAGAAATTGGATTTACTGTATGGAATTTACCTTTTATTTTAACATTTTGATTTTTTAAAATACCATCATCAACAAAAATGTAACGATGGTAATCATTTGGTTCCAATCTAAAAATTAAGCAATAATCATTTTTATATTCTTCAGCTAAATTATTATTTTTTAATAAATCATTTAGACTGTAAAAATTATTTTTAATATTATAAACATTATTTTTTTTGATTTTGTAAAAGTTTAAATTTGATTCACAAGGACTAATAAAAATTTTATTATTTTTTTCAAAAATAATTTTTTTATATTTACGAATAAAAAAATCATTATAAGAAAAAAATTTTTGTTTTTCGAATAAATTTAAATCTATTTTATTTTTTTTTATGATTTTTTTGATATGTATTTTAGAAAAAGGTGTTTTTGCATATAAACCAAAAATAAAAGAAATAATTTTAGATATTAAAATTTTTAAAAAAAATCTTTTTAAAAAATTTTTTTCTAAATTAGAATATAAAAATTTTTGACTTTTACTAGATACTTCTTTTTTAATAATTTTTCCCTTTCGATTTATTATTTTCATAATTTATCTATTTAATTTTATTGCTTCAAATGATTTAAATAATATTAGTAAAATAATCATCAAACAAGAGAAAAAACTTAAAATATTTATACATTTTTTTTTAGGTTTTTTTATTTTAATTTTGGGAAAAACAAATAAGAAGGTTAGAAACATTAATAAAATGAAATAAATATTAATAATTATATAATTTAAATTTATTTGATTTTTTAAATTATATTTTTCTGATATTTTTGATATTATTGAATAAATTAAAATAACGCAAGGAAAAACAATAGCTGAGAAAGTTACTGGAATTCCTATAAAAATTTTTGGATTATTATTAGGAATTTTTTTGTGTAAGTTTTCTTCACTTATTGTATTAAAATAAGAAAGTCTAATTAAAGTTGCTAACATATAAAAAGAACCTATAAACCAAAATAAAATATAAAGTTCTGGTGATTTTATTGATAATAAACGTTCTTGATGATTATCTGGAAGATTATCATGATTTTTGATTAAAGCATAATTAATAAAAATAGGTAAACAACCAAAACTAATTATATCTGCTAAAGAATCAATTTGAATTCCGTATCTTTTTTCAAAAACAGTTCTATTTTTTTTACTACGACTTACTAATCCATCAAACATATCGCAAATACCTGAAATTAATAAACAAATAGTTGCTAAATTATAATTATTGCTTGATGCTAAACCAATTCCTAAAAAACCGACAAACAAATTTAAATAACTTAGAATAGTTGTATAATTATATATTCCTAACAACATATTTAATATCCTCATTTTTCATATAAAAAAATATTGATAATTGAACAAAAATAAATATTATTTATCTTCTCTTTCATATATCCCATAATTCTTTATCGTATTCTTCTTGTTCTTCTTCTGATATTATTTTCTCTTTTTGTTTATCATCTTCTATTTCTGTTATTTCTAAATCATCTTCTAAAATGTCATTTTCAAATGTTTCTTTAGTTTCTTCATCTTCTGATATGATTTCGCTAATATAATCATTATCATTATTATAAATATAGTCTTTATTATCTATATTGTCTTCTTCAATTATATCTTTTTTATCATTAAAAAAACAATCTTTATCCCATAATTTTACATTATTCTCTTTTAATGCCCAAAGTTCTTCTCCACAAAAAATAAATTTAGAACTTAAATTAATATCTAAATATAATTGGGAAATTTTTTCATAATTATTTTGAACTATTTTATTAATTTCACAAATTTTATTTATTAAATCATTAATGTTCATAGGAAATTTATTTTTTTTTAAAATTTCTTCTGCAAGTTCTAAATTATTTTTTTGTTTTAAAAATTTCATTTGCTTTCTCCTTCGAAATTATTTCTATTATTTATAGCGTTACATAATGTTTTTTCATCAAGATAATTAAAATCCAAACCTATTGGAATTCCATAAGCTAACTTTGTAATTTTAATTTTTTCATTTTTTAGGTATTTTTTAAGAAAGTTTTTTGAATATGTAGCAGTTATTTCTCCTTCCCAAGTACTATTTGTGGCTATAATAATTTCTTTAATTTTTTTTAATCTAAATTTTAAAGAATTTAAATTTAAGTTTTCTGGTTTGATAAAACGAGAAAAATCGATTAATCCTCCTAAAACATGATAAAGACCATTATAATTGTTTATTTTTTCAAAACAATAAACATCACGATTATCTGCTACTATCATAATAGTAGAATGATCTCTTTTTGAGTCACAACAAAAATTACAAATATTTTTTTCTGTAATATAGCCGCAAATATTACAACTTTTAATGTTATTAACTATTTCTTTTAAATGTTTTGATAAATATAAAATTCTATTTTTATTTTTTTGATTAATTAAAAAAAATGTATATCTTTCGGCTGTTTTTTTGCCCACTCCAGGAAGTAAAGTAAAACTTTCTATTAGTTTATCAACGGTTGGTAAATTTTTCAAAATTAAATGCCTCCTGTAATTTTATTAATCATTTTTTTAAAATCTACATCAATTTTTTCTAAAGCATCATTAAAAGCTAGTAAAATATTTTCTTGTAGTAAATATTTATCTTTTAAAATCTTTGGCGATAAAATTTGAACATCAACTACTTTTCGAGTTCCTTGTAATATTATTATTATATCTCCGATTTCACTATGAAACTCTTTTTTTTCTAATTCGTTACGAACATTATCAATTTCCATTTGGAGTTTAAGTATTTTTTTAATAAAATTTGTATTTGTATTCATTTTTATCCCTTTTTTGAATCAATCCATTTCTTCTTTTATTTCTATTAAATCTTTATCAAAAAGTTTTTCTATCAAAGACAAAAAACTTTTATTTTTAATTAAAGTTTTATTATTTATTTTTTTTTCATTATTTAAAAATTTATTAGATAAATTATTTTCTTCTTCATAAAAATTTTTATTATTTTTGAAGTTTTCTTTATTTAAAATTAATTCATCATTAATATTTATTTTTTTATTTATTAAATTTTCTTTATTTTTAATTGAATTTTTATTAGGATGCGAAATTATTTTATTTTTGTGTTTTAAATAATAAGTTTCATATAAGTTCCAATTTTTTTCTAAAATTGCAATAAAACCTTTAATTATATTTTTTTTACTATTTAAAATGGTCAAAATTTGTTTTTTAATATCTTTTTGTTTTACATTTTCTAAAATTTCAGGTTCTTCATAAACTAACAACATTTCGTTGTTGAAACCTACGGCTATTAATTTTCCTTTAAATAAAAAATTAGCTGCTTTTTGCAGTGTATTATTTTTATATGATTTTAACTTATACCAAGCATTCGATATTAATTGTTTTTTTGATTCATCGGAATGGAATAAAATATCAAAAATTTTTTTTTGATATTTTTCTCTTTGTAAAGATAAACTTTGTGAGGATTCTATATTTTGTTTATAATTAAAAAAAAATTTATTTTCATTATTTTTTAAATTTTTCGATGATAACATTTGAATAAAAATTATTTCTAAAAAACTCTCTTTTGAATCACTATTTTTTAAATTTTGTTTATAATCAATTAATGTTTTTAAAAAATAATTTGCTAATTCTAAAGAAAAATTTTCTAATTTAATTTTTTGATCATTAGTTGATAATAATTCTTCTAATAAACAATTTTTTAAAATAATAATTAAATCATTAAATAAAATTAAAATATTTTTTCCTTCATTGTTAATTTTAAATAATAAATCTATTATTGATTTTAAATCTTTATTAAACATATATTTTAATAATTTTATTAAAATTGATTTTTCTACAATACCTTTAATTTCTTGAACACATTTAACTGTAATTAAATCTGTTTGATAGGAACTAATTTGATCTAATAAGTTCAAAGCATCCCTTAAACTACCTTGAGAATAAATAGCAATTTTTTCTAAAGCTTCGTTTTCAATTGATATTTTTTCTAAATTAATTACTTCTTTTAGTTTTTCTATTATATTTTTTTTTGTAATATTTAAAAAATGAAAATGTTGTGCGCGAGATAAAATTGTTTCAGGGATTTTGTTACTTTCAGTTGTTGCAAAAATAAAAATAACATGTTTTGGTGGTTCTTCTAATATTTTTAATAAAGCATTAAATGCATTTCCTGTTAAAACATGTACTTCATCAATAATATAAATTTTATATTTTAAAAAATTAGCTTTATAATTTATTTTACTTTTTAATTCTCTAATTTCTTCAATACCATTATAAGAAGCACCATCTATTTCAATAATATCAGAATTTTGTTTATCAGTTATTATACAAGAATCACAATATCCACAACATTCACCATCTTTATTATTTAAACAATTAATTGTTTTAGAAAATATTTTAGCTAAAGTTGTTTTTCCAGTACCTTTATTACCGCTAAATAAATAACAATGGCTTAATTTTTTATATATAATAGCATTTCGTAAAGTTTGAATAATAATTTTCTGTCCAACTACATTTTTAAAAAACTTTGGTCTATATTTACGATAAAAAACTATATAAGACATATAATTCTCCTTTAAAAAATTAGTAACAAAGATTTTTAATAATTATTTCAAATTTAATGAAATTTAAATAATAAAAATAATTATGTTATATTTAAGTCATATTTAAATAGGATGTAAATTATACCTATTAAATATTATAACATAAAATAATGTTATATATTGAATTACTTAGTTTTAGTTATTAATAGCTTTTAAAAATTAATAATAATAATTTTTATTTTTATAAATTTGGTTTAAAAATTAATTAAAAAAAATAAATTTTTTTGTGTTATAATTAATTTAATTTATTTTTTTAATTATTATTGATTATAATTATTTTTAAAATAAAAAAATTTTTTAGATTTTTTATTATTATTTTAAAATTAAATATTTTACATTAAATAAAAGAATGAAATTTTTAATTAAGGAGTATAATTAAGTGTTTTTACAAAATAGAAATAATTTTATTGGTCAAATGAAAAATAATACGATAGCTTTATTTTATTCTGGTATTAGTTTATTTAAAAACGGTGATCAAAAATTTTCTTTTGAAGTTAATCGTAATTTTTACTATTTAACAGGAATTAATCAAGAAAATACAATTTTGTTATTTATAAAAAAAAATAATCAAACTCAAACTTTTTTATTTGTTTCTGTTTCCGATCAATTGAATTTATTGTGGAATGGAGAATTTTTAAGTTTTAATGAAATTTCTGAAATTTCTAAATTACCATTACCAAATATTTTAAATATTTTGAGTTTTGATAAATTTTTAAATCAAAAAATCAATTTTATTAAAAATTATCCTCAAGAAATTTTAAAAGGTATTTATTTAGATTTATTTTGTTTACCTTCGGAAGTTTCTATTAATTGGGCTCTGAAACAATTTAAATTTTTATCTAATTTATATCCTTTTTTAAAAATTTATAATAGTTCTTCTATAATGTTTTATTTAAGAAAACAAAAGAAACCTGAAGAATTAGAAAATATAAAAAAAGCTTTACATATTAATCATAATGCTTTAATAAATATGATAAAAAATATTAAAAAATGTAAATATGAATACCAAATAGACGCCCATTATAATTATTATTTAGAGAAAAATAAAACTAAAAAATCCTTTGATACTATTGCGGCATGTGGTAAAAATGCCTTAATTTTACATTATAATAAAAATAATAGTTTATTAAACAAAAATGAGATTTTGTTATTTGATGCTGGTGTACAATATAAAAAATATTCTTCTGATATTACTCGTTGTTATCCTATCAGTGGTACTTTTAATTCTTTTCAAAAACAAATTTATAATTTAGTTTTAGAAACAAATAAAAAAATTATTAAATGGGTAATGCCTTACCACACGATTAGTGAATTGAATATCTATGGTAAAGATATTATGACTAAAGGATTAAAAAAACTAGGATTATTTAAAGAAAATACAAATATTAATCAATATTGCTATCATAATCTAGGACATCATTTAGGATTAGATGTTCATGATTTAAATTTTTCTCCAGACGATGCTTTAGGAGAAAATAGTGTTTTTACTGTAGAACCTGGTTTATATTTGTCTGATTTTAATATTGGAATTCGTATTGAAGATAATATTTTAATTAAAAATAATGGAGCAATTAATTTATCAAAACATATTCCAAAAGAAATTTTCGAAATTGAAAATTTAATTCAAAAATTTATTTAATTAATATTTTTTCATTTTTAATATATAAAATATTATTTTAAAATTTTAAACTTTTTTAAAAATAAAGTTTTTAGTAAATTAAAAAAATATTTTGAACTACAATAATTAAAATTAAAAAAATAATATTATCAAAATTTCTGATAAAAAAATAAGTAATTTTATTTAAAGTAAATTATATTAAAATTTATAATCACTTTAATTATTTAATTCAAATTTTAATATTTTGATAATTTTATTTTTTGTTTAATTATTTTAATAATTATTTAACTCTTTCTAACTTTTTGTACTTTTACTTTTTTTAATACAACTTTTGATTTTAAAATTATTGTTTTAATATTAAAAATTAAGTTGATATAATTTGATATATTTTAAACTAATGAAATATTTTTTTCATTTAAAAAAGTGTTTAAATTTTTTTTGATAATTTTTTAGTTTCGAATGATATTTTAGTAAATATTTGATTCTTACACTAAATATTATAATTTTTTTAAGGTTTATTAAATATTTAAATGGTGATGAAAAAATTAATTTACTTAAAATCCAATTAGTATTTCGAAATTTAGGAAAATGATTAATTAATTTTTGATTTTTTTCAGTTGGTTTTAAAAATAAAAAGGATGTTGATTTTCTAAAATACTTTTTATTTGGTTAAAAAAGTTTTCAATGAAGACTTTATTTCTATAAGTAGCTTTTTTTTGACATACTTATTTAAAAACCTTCTTTAGTTAATGTTTTTTGGATTTTGGATGATTGATATTTTTTTCCTTTAACTATTTTCCTTTAACTAAATTAAAAATACAGGGATGGTTAATTTTGGTAATTTTTGAATAGTTTTTAAAACTAAATTTTTATTTTGTTATTCACAAATTATGCCAAATGATCATTTGATTATTAAAAGCATTGGCAATGGAACAAAAATATAAAAATTCTTGAGGTTTTTTAAAATAATTATTTATTTTTATGCTTATCTAATTACAATAATTTTAAAGTATTTAATTTATCTAGGTTAATTTTACTAATCAATTCTTTAATGTGATTTTGAGTTTCATTTTTATAATTAATTTTAAATAAAGGATAGTTATTTTTAAGGTTGTTATTTTTTGCTTTTAATAAGGTTTAAAAGGTATAATTTTTCAATTTTGTAAATATTGTTAACCTTTACTTGTGAGGGGTGTTATGTTATTATCTTGATTATTCCAAATTAAGTTTTGCTTCGACGACTACTATGAATCCGTTTTTTTTAATCTATTAATTGTATAATGTTTTTTAACCTTTGGTAGGTTAAGTAGTGGTGTTAAGTAATTGGTTATTTTTGTTTGTAATTTGGACATCTTTTTCGTCCATAAACTCCTTTTCGTAATTCAAAATATTTTTTATATCCTCCTAAAAGTGTCTAACCTTTTATAATAATTCCTTGAAATTTGAATTTTTTTTTTTCAAATTTAGAGTTATTAGGACTAAAAAACATTTCTTATAACTAAATCATACCTTTTTTTTAAAAAATTACCATCAAAAAAAAATATTTTATTTGAGTTGTGAGAAGAGATCGGCTTTGGGAATTGAAAAAATTACTTTACATTAAGAACGTTTATGACTTTAATCCCACATAACGCCGATCAAGATTTATTGACGATCAACCAAATGGCAACTTTACATCCTGAAATCACCGCTACCGATCCCCAAGCCCAACAACAAATTCAAGCTGAATATTACCAATTATCGGATCAGTTTTTAGGATTAAATCACATCACCCATGGTTTCAAGAAAGGCCAAGTGATTACGATTGGGGGCTATACTGGTTTAGGCAAAACCAGTTTTGTCTATAATTTATTATTAGGCATTACCCAAGCGAAATTTCAGACGAGTAATTATCATCCCTATATGGTAGTTTTTTCCTACTAAATGACCTTGGTGGAAAATTTAAGTCGCCTATATGCGAATTTTACCCAAATTCCCCTAGATGTATTATTGAATAAAAAATTCGTTGCAGCGAAAATGACAGTTACCGAGTATCAAACTAGTATGCAAACCACCCAAGCTTTTTTTGTGAAGATCAATTTAAGTTTTAGTTATGATCGGAGTAAAAATATTACTTATATTTTGGATTTAATTTATCGATTACATTTAGAACAAAAAGTGGAAATTGTGGTTATCGATCACTTACAAATTACCAAAGTCACTAATAATTTCGATAATGACCGTTTGGCAATTGATGAAATTATGACCAAACTAAAACAATTGGCGATCGAATTAAACCTATTAATCATTATTTTATCCCAATTTTCACGGGATAGTTATAACACCCATCAAGGCAAAGCTTCCCAAATTACCGCTTTAAAAGGATCGGGAGGAATTGAAACCAACAGCGACCTAGTCTTGATTATGAGTGAATTTCAACCGTTTATTTTACCCAAAAAAGAAATGGAAAAACCCCTACAATTATACGATCAAACCGCTACCAAATTATACGAACATGGTCGTACCCAACCTTTAGCCAAAATTATTGAATTAAGTATTAAAAAAAATCGGAGTGGGAGGCGACGTAATTTACTTTATCATTTTAACATGACAACCCAAACTTTTCGCGAAATTGGTTATGTTGAACCCTATGTCGCCGTTTAACGATTGCGTACCATTAAATCATTAACTTCCATTCTTTATTTCCGAATAATTTTTTTATATATCATTAATTAAAAAAATTTACCAAAATTTTATTTTGTGTTATAATAAAAGTGTTCAGCTTTAAGTAGCCGTTGGGGTTGGTTAATGGTTGGATAAAAAAAGGTTATTTGTAGCAAAAAAACTCTTTTTGATATCTTTTTAAAAAAATAGAGCCTTCGTGAGAGGCTCTATTTCAATATTATTTTTAATAAGATTTTAAAATTAAAATTTTTTTTAAATTTTAATTTTATTATTAATTTTATTTGTAGCATATTGTAACTCCTTTCTAAAGATATCTTTAGCATCTTTAAAAAAAGCAGTTTTAAAACATCTTTAATTTAAAGATGCGTAATTTTATTATATAAAAAAATCATTTAATTGCCAATTAAAATCAATTTAAAATAATTAATTTATTGACCCTTTATAGGGTTTTTTTTATCCCCAATTTCGAACTGAAAGGAGTAATCGAATGCAAAAACAATTAAAAAAACTAACTAAACAAATCCGACAATTAAGCAAACAATTTTTTATCTTAGAAAAAATATGTTACAATGCTGATATTTAAACTAATTTTAATCAGGAGTTAATTATGGAAAATAAATTTAATAATATTAATATTTTTGATGTCGCCAATTACATTATTTAAAAAAAATCAGAATTAAATCATTTACGTTTACATAAAATAATTTATTATTCCCAAATTCAATCTTTAATCAAAAACCAACGACCTTTATTTAAAGCCCGCTTAGAAGCCTTGTTATATTGCGCTGTTCCCCTTTTTTTTTAGACAATTTTTTAAAATTAAAATTGTCTAAAAAAAGGGGAACAGCACAATTATTCCAAATTAAGTTTTGTTCCTAAGACTACTATGTATTCTGCTTTTTCTTTGAATTCATTACCTTAATAATTTTTTAACTTCTAAAACAGTGATTTTTAGTAAGAACAAAGTTACGCAAAATTACGATCTTATATTTTTAGGTTAGATGATTCTGGCTTAGATGAATACCGTTTAGTTGGATGAAGTTGAGATTTTTAAGCCTTAATGGTTAATTAAGTTGATAATTTTAAAAATATCCTCCAAAAATATATTTAAATGTTTTTAATTAAAGATTTTTTCTATTGTATCTTTGATTTATTATATTACCTTGCTTTTTGGTTCTTATGTTCATTTCAGAACTTATCTATTAATATCTTAATTTAGCGGAGTTATCTTTGTTCAATAGTTTTCCCTCAATCTCCGCTTTAATTATTTATTATAATCTTAAATTTTTTATTTTTAAGACCGATAATTTGATGTATTTCATTATCATGTCAATTGTAAATGGTTATTTTATTTCTAATTTTGGTCTCTTTTTTACCCTATGGTTTTAATCTAATATTTTTCAATAGTTAATTTTTGTTTTGGTTGATTTTTTTATCATTTCTTTTTATATTCATCTATATATTATTTTGAAATTCATAATTTAATTACTTATCGCACTTCAAGATTTTAAAAAATTTTTTTAAGATCATTAGTTTATAAAATAAATTCTTGAATATATAATGTAAAATATACAGTTAATAATATTTTTTTTAAAAAGTGAAATTAATTTTTTTTAAAACTTTTTTTTTAATTTTACGTATTTTGGTTACTTATTTTATTAATTGAATCTTTAATTTGATAAAATTTTTTTAATTTGGGTATTATATATATATCTAATTGATATTTTTCATTTATGTTTTTTATTTCAATATTTTCTTTATTTATTGCTTCTTGTAAATCATCTTGATAAATATTTAAATTTTTTAAATTATCTTCTAATATTTTAATTCCAATATTTGCTTTTTTTATATCATCTTCGATATTATTTAATTCAATAATTAATTTATCTTTTTTATCTTTTAGTGGTGATAATTCAGTTTTTAATTTTTCTATAATATTTTGATTTTTTTCTGATTTAATTTTATTCTTTATTTGAATAATTTGAATTTTAATCGAATCTATTTGGGTTTTTAAAGTTAGTATTTTTAATTTTAATTCTTTTATTTTTGATTTATTAGTATTTATTTCATTTTTCCAATTATATATTTTTTTATTGTTTTTATTAATTTTATCTTCATAATTTTTAATTATTTTTTTATTTATTTTTAAAAAAGGAAGAAAAAATGTTTCTTTTAAATTATTAATAATAGTAATTTGTTGATTATTCATAAAAAAATTAGGTAATTTTAAATCTTCATTTGTAATATAATTAATAATCTCATTAAATTGAGATTGGTTAATAATGGTTTTATCTAATGTTTCTAATGCCGATTTTAAATTAATATCGGTATTTATTTCTGAATCTAAATTTGGTTTTAATTCTAAATTTTTTTCATATTGAATATTATTAAATTCTCTTAGAATATTAGGATTTTGAGTTAAATTACTTAAATACCGAAAAAAAATAATATATCCAATAATAGATAAAATAATAAAAATAGTAGTTAATGAAATTTTTTTAAAATTTGACATTTATTTTAAACTCCCTTTTATTTATTTTAATTTAATTATAATATTTTTTGATTTATATGATTTTAGTAATAATATTCATTAATTATTTTTATCATTATTAGTTTTGTTATTTAAATCAATAGTAATTAATTAAAAATTAGTATTTTAACTCCTTTTTAACGTAAAATGTTTTATAATATTTTAATCATAAAGAAGGATTTTTATTTTTTAATTTTTTTTTAGTTTCAATTTCGATCATTAACTTTTTTTATTAAGTTTTTTATCATATGAAATAATTTTAGATTTTTAAATTTTTTGAATACTTTAATTTTGTTTTTTATTTTTTGAATACTTTAATTTTGTTTTTTATTTTTTGAAATTTACCAACTTATTCTTGATAATTATTTAAAAATTTTTGTTATTAATTTTATTTTTTTTAATATTATAATCAAACCCTTTAATATTTCATCATCAAGTTTATTAATTAATATGAAAAAGTATTTTCATCAATCATTGAAGTTGTTGTTTAGAATAATTTTTAAATAAAGGGGATAATTTGTGCCAAATTCTTTGCCCTTTTTTATTTAAAACTATGCCATTTTTGACGATATTTCAAACATTTTTAGTTTCCATAATTGATATTTTAGCGATATTAGTATAAATTTTAGCGTGAAATAAATCAGTAATACATTAAAGATATATAAAATCTAATTTTACATAATTACCTACATTAGCTGTATTTTAATTTTGTGTATTGTGTACTGAAATCTTATTTTTTTACAATTTTTTAAATATTTAAATAATCACTAAAATTATTTTTTCAGTCTTAAAAAATTCATCTTTTCTCGAAAAAAACTTTTTTTTAACTTCGGAAGTTTTTGAATTTAAATTCCTAATATTAAATTTTTTTTCAAAATAAAAGAAGTTGTTATTTCTACCTCTTCATTTTATTAGTTAAATAAAAAAAATTAAAAAGTTTTAAAAAAATGAATTATTTTTTTATTTTAGCTGATTTATTTTCTATGGAGATAGTAAAATGATTTTATATTAATAAAGGAAAATATTCTTTATGTTAGTTAAAAAACAAATTGAATTATTATAAATAGTAATTCTTTATCAATAAACCTATTTATTTAAAATTATGATTCCTTTAATAAAAATTTATCAAAAAAAATAAAACGATTATTATTCATATTTTAAGATTTTTAAAAATAAAATACCAATCTTTATTATTGACGAAAAACACAATTATATAAAAAAACTCCAAAGTAATTATCAATTAATTACTAAAAAAAATGGAACAGCACAATTATACCCAAGAATTTTATTATTAATAGTGATATCTTCATAAACATAAATTTTTAATAATTTGGGAATGTTGTTGATATCTAAGGTTTTTAATATATGAAGTTTTAGGGGTAGTTGATTAGTAAATTTAAACCATTGTTCTTGAATTTCTTCGGTCGATATTATTTTAATTTCTTCAGTTATTTCGATTTGATAATATTTTTTAGCGTTTTTAGCAACCATTAGTCCTATTTGTAAAAATCGGAAACAGATCAAAAAGTTACCAACATTGCCGCAATAATGGCAAATTTAATTATCATTTTATCAATTAATTGTAAAAATTTATTAGATTAATTGTTTAAGTTTATTATAAATAATAACTCAACTCCTTTCTGTGGAATTTAATCTTTAATTTGGTATAATTTATTTAATTTAGGGATAATGATTTTTGTTTGATAATCTTTAATAATGTTTTTTTGATTTATAATTGTTTCATCTAAAGCTTCTTCTAATACATCTTTAAAACTATTTAAATTTTTTAAATTATCTTTCAATATTTTAATTTCATTATTGACAATGTCTACATTATGTTCAATATCGATTATTTCATGACCTACTTTAATTTTACGTTCTTGTAATTGGTTTAATTCAATTTTTAATTTTTCCTTAATATTTGGATCTTGTTCTGATTTAATTTGATTCTTTATGGGAATAATTTGCATTTGTAGTGAATCTTTTTTAGCTTTTAAAGTAGGGTGGTTTTCGGGTTCTAATGTTTTTATTTTTGATTGCTGACTATTTATTTTATTTTCAAAATCAGATATTTTTGAATTTAATTTATTAATTTTTTCTTCGTATTTGGTAATCGTTTCTTGAAATTCTTTTGAGATAGGAATAATAAATGATTCTTTTAATTCCTCTAAAATATTAATTAAGAAATTATCAGCAACAAAATCAGGTAATTGAAAATCAACATTAGTAATATAATCAACAATTTTATTAAATTGAATTGCATTAATAGTTGTTCTAGTAATTGTGTATTTTTCGTATTCAGCAATTTTTTCGGCAAATTTTTTTTTAATATATATTTTGTATTTATTATTATTCCAACCTTTATTTTTACAAAAATAAAAATTATTTTTAAATTCCTCGATAATATTAATTAAGAAATTATCGGTAACAAAATCAGGTAATTGGGGGTTAACATTAGTAATATAATCAAAAATTTTGTTAAATTGAGTTGAATTAATAATTGGTTTATTTACTACCGGTGATAATTCATTTTTATTTTCAATTGTATGAGGGGTGGTTTCAATATCTAATTTGGTTTTTGAATCTAAATTTGGTTTTGATTCAAGATTATTTAATACTGACCACTGGTTAGAAGGTAGAGTTAAATTACTTAAATAATGAAAATAACTATTAATTTCGATAGTGATTAAAAATATTATACTAATAATTAAAATTTTTTTTTGAAAAATTGACACTTAATTTTTTAAACTCCTTTTAATTTATTTTTTTAAATTTAATTATAAGAATACTTTTCTTAGTGTAATTTTAGTATTAATATTCATTTAATTATTTTTTATCATTAATCGGTTTATTATTTGAATCGATGGTAATTAATTCAAAATGAGTATTTTTAACCCCTTTTTGACGTAAAATGTTTTTCAAAGCTAGAGCGGTAAGAAGGATTTTTGTTTTTTAATTCATTTTTTTAGCTTCAATTTCAATATATTAATAATTCTTTTTCTTCTAATTTCATTTTATATGGATTTTCTAAAATGTCAATTTAAATTTTATTATTTTTGTTTTGGTTATTGAATTCATTTTCTATTTTTCAAAAATTTTGAATTTTTTCTCGATATTTGTTAATTTCTTGTTGTTTATTTTCTTATAAATTTCCCATTAATGCTTCAAGTTAGGCTTTTAAAACTTTATATTCTTTTTCTATTTTTTTATCATGTTTATTTTGTAATTGAACCCGTTATAATTTATTTTTAGCAATATCTTCATCAATGCCTTTAATATCTGCATTAAGTTCCATCATTAAGAGGTTAAATTTTTTTCATCAATCATAGAAGGGGATTTTTAGAATCATTTTTAAATAAAGGCGATAATTTATGTCAAAATCGGCTCCCTTCATGTAAAGTCATTCCTGTTTTATAACAATATTTTCTGCAGTTTTAGTTCCGATAATCTATAATTTAGCGACATTAGTAGTAATTTTAGCAGGAAATAAATCGGTAATACATTCAAAAGCTTCTTTTAAACCTCCATTTAACACAATTACTCACGCTAGCTTTATTTTCCATTTGGTATTGATTACTCACAATAAGTGTTAAATTATTTGGTTAAACGTTGTTTAACTACTCTATATTCATTTTTTCCGCTTCTAATTCGTTATTTTTTGACTCATTTTTAATAATACGATTTTCAATTATGGGCTGTTTTTGATACAACTTTTTATTTTAAAATTACTTTTTAAAACTAAAAATTAAATTGATAATTGTCGATCTTTTCAAATTCAGAAAATATTTTTTGCGCGCCAATAAGTGTTTAAATTTTTTGTGATTAGGGTTTACCTGAATAAGTCGGTGCTATTTTTCCCTCTTACATTACTCCTTCCTTTTAACATATTTGTTATTAGCCGTAAGTAATTTTTATTTTTTGAATTGTTTGTTAATAATTTTCATTAGTAATGTTTGATTCACGGTTTCAAAAAAATCTTTTAAATTAATTTTAATGAAATAATTAATTCCTTGAAATTTTTTTTATAACGTTTTATTGTGTCATGAAATGATTTATTCGGTCAACAACCATAACTCTATTCTGAATTGAGGGTTCATAGATGATATTTAGTTCGGTACGAATGACTTCTTGAAAACTTCGTTCCGGTGTTGATTGTTGGTATTCCTAATGACCGTTTTCTATTATTCGCTTTTGGTATTGCAATTTGTTTAACTGGTGCGGTTGATATTTATTTGCCTTTAACAGTTGACATAGTTTTTCGATTGTAGATAATTTATATTCCGTAATTGTTTTACAATTTATTTCTAATGTGCCTGCTTCTTGATTCCGACTAATTTTGTTAAAAGCTAAAAAATAACTTTCAATGTTGTTCATTAGAAATTGTAAGCGACTACAATTTACAATTTTATTTTTTATTTCTAACTCGTGAAGTTACTTTAATTTCGATGAAAGCTTAGAATCATTATTTAATTTAATTGTAGACGTCACATCTGCTAATTTCATCATCATAAATTTAAAGTGCGAAATTTAGTTCCTCTTTCACCTTGTAAAGATTGTTAATCTTTGTCTGGGCGAGACGATTACCTGAATTATTCTAAATTAATTTTTACTTTCGCAACTACTAGGATTTTGTTTTTTCCTTGAATTCATTAACTCAATAATGTTTTAACTGCCGAATGAAACTGATTTTTCGGAAAATTAAAGTTACGCAAAATTACGATCTGATATTTTTTGGTGAACTGACCTTATTTAGTTAAATATCGTTTAGCTGGATGAAGTCAGAATTTGGGTCCTTAATGGTTAATTAAATTGATAATTTTAAATATCGCAATTCAAAATATTTAAATACCTCTGATTTAAGACTTTTTTAACTATTGTTTCTTTAAATTATAACATTGTCTTACTTTTGGAACTTAGGTTCATTTATGAACTTATCCCTTAATATTTTTATTTGGTGAAATTCTCTTGGTTTAATAGTTTTCTCTCGATCAGTTTTAATGCTCTGCTTTAAACTTAAAGCTTTTCATTTTTAAGATCGATAATTTGATGCTATTTACCTTATCATTAGTAATTGTAAATTGTTAGTTTACTCGTAATTTCGTAATCTGTTGTGCTCACAATCTTTTTATATTGAATGCGGATTTTGTTATTTTTATTCATGAATATTTGTCTCTATTTTTGTTTGTTTTAATTTTATTTTTTTATTTTTTTGAAAACTAAATTTGGGTTTTGGGTATAAAAAAAAGACTTACATTGGATAGGTCGAAAATAAACTATATTTTAGTAAATTGTTTTTTAATAAAAAAGACGATTGTAAATCTGTAAAAATAAAGGTAATTTAGGTCTTTATTGTGAAATCAATAATCAATTTATAAATAATAAATTTTTTATCTATTTCTTCTAATTTTTTTTTAAAAGTTTCTTCTTTGGTTAACATTTTTTGGGACGATTTTTGATCGATTTCTAATTTTTTAATTTCAATTTTGATCTCTAATTTTTTTTTGATAATTTCGGAGCTTTCGGCTTTTAATTTGTCAATGTCATTTTCTAAATTTTTACGTTTAGGGTCGTCCATATTTTACGCACTTAAAGGCGTTGGTAATTGTTTTAATTGTGCTTTTTTAATATTAATTACCTCTTTTTTATCGGCTAATGTTTTTTTAAAGGCGGAAATTGATTATTAATGTTTTCAAGTTGTTTGTGAAATTCGTTAATTTCTAAATTATATTTTTTTGTTTTTTTATAAATTTTTCTCGGGTTTGATTAATTATAGTAATGGCATTTAGCGGTAGATTACTAGGTAATAAATTTACATCAGCATTTAATGCAAAAATATAAGCTTTAATTTGGGTAAATTCATTAGCCGTGATTTTAAATTTATCTTCGGTAGGTTCAATTTCATGTTCATTTTTACTTTGAGGTTCGTTGACTGATAAAATTTTAGGTTTAATTTCTGTTTCAGATTGATTTTTAGGTAATGATGGTGTGAACAATATTAAATTTAGTAGATTCATTGGCGGCTTTCCCTTTTTAATTACCGATGGAGGGGTTTTAGAAAAAGTTTGACTGTGAGTAACGGAATTAAATTTGTAAAATCTAACGAAAAAGAATGTGGTAATGACTATTAAAATACCAAATGTAATTAATAAAATTTTTTTTTATTTAAATTCATGCGTTCATAACCTTTCTAAAAATAATGTTATCTATAAAAATTATTATTACCGTTATACATTATTTTAATAGTTAATAAAAAATTTATTTAGTAATATTTTGATAAAATTTATCATATTCTGCATTTTAAAGACTTTGTTGAGTTCTAAGAATAATTGGGAGATTTTTTTAGTTCGGTTTTTTATAAATTTATTCTGTTTTTATTAAATTTTATAAATTTTTTACTTTTTAAAAATTCTTTTCTACTAACTATTAAAAAATTAGTCTTTTTTTTTTTTCAGACTAAAAA